>JBNKJW010000292.1:0-5246 GCA_050291445.1 Bacteroidales bacterium
AGCCAGGTGTTGTCACCTGGCTAATTACCAGAAATATCAAATTTGACTTAACACTAGTGACCTTAAAACACTTTGTATAACGCTACCAGCATACGAACTTAATGTCTTCCTTTCAATCAAGAAATTCAGTATACTTTTCTCTCCAAAGAAAGTATATGGTAATTCATAAAACAATAGAAATTAAGGATGAAGAATTTATAGAGTAGTTGAATAAAAGCAAAGCACTACACTGCTGGTGTTAAAATACCTTTGCATGACTATTACCACAACAACATATTAATTTTACGTTAGTATTATTAAGTTTGTGCTTTCTGAATCCATATCAAACCTTTATAAATATCAAGCCAATTAATCAATCAATACTACAACCAGCTACATGCGCTAAAAAGAGTAGGTGTAAGCAACGAAATGACCATAAAACAAACATTTGATGTGCTATTGTTAAATAGACGCTTCAAGACATTATGTTTCCACCAAAGTAACCGTTGTCGAAAAGCTTAACACCTATCACTTTGCCGATTACAAAGAGCAGGTGGTTGAATTATTAAAAAAAGTCACCGCCGTAAGCGTTGAAACGATGAAGGTTATTGGAGAGATGGAGAAGGTGAAGGAATAGTAGAATTTATGCTATTACACTTCTTAACTTTCTAGATGTTAAATGCTTTGAAACAAAAAAATTGATTTAAAATCTTTGAGAATAGTTGCTTAGATTATAACTTAATCTAAGCAACTACTATATATTTACTTGCAATTATTATCGTATAACTCCCTTCTCGTCGTTGATGATTTACTTGCATTAGCTTTTACAGAAATATGATCTTCTCTTTTTAGTTTCGCAGCTTTGCATGCATCTGCACCACCATGCATAATACGAACTATAACATTATCCCCTGGTTGTAAAGTAATTTCTACATTATTCCCAGGAGAAACTGTTCCAACATTCTTCCAATCATGGCATTGAATTGTCCCACCACCCTCTGCTCTGTAGACTTTATAATTACACTTTTTTGAAGTATATATATACTTCGAAGTTACACTACTATTATTAGTTTCAAGTTCTGGAATTGTAAAAGACAACAAAATTCCAATAGCTAATAATCCAATTAAGTTTTTCATGTTTTAAATTTTTAAATTAGTATTTAATGCTGCGTAAATAGTTAATTCCTTTATTCAGTAATTATGTCTTTTTATTCATTCATTTCACATTAAATGATTCAACTCCTTATTTTGTTGCCATGTCTCTTTAATTACCCCCTCTAAAACTGGTTGGCTATTAAAATTCATCGCGGATTTTTTTAAGAAATTCATATTATTCTCATTCAAAACAAGTTCTATTCTTAGTTTACTTTGCTATATAATGTATCTCTCTGCTTTCACAAAATAACTCAATCTTAACATCTTAGAGTAAGTCATACACCAAGTTTGTGTGGAAATTAGCTTGTTATAGTGCTCTTCTCTCATAGTTTTCTTGGGTTCTTGTATGAAAGATTGTACTAATTACAGCCAATTTTATTTACTTTTTAGATGTTTTTAAGAAGTTCAATGCACTAAGACCAAAACCCAGGACAAGCATATGACCTGCATGATCTCCGTTGGTACTCAAATCAAATCCATAAGCATATCCCAAATATAAAGCATCATTTATATCTATTATTGTACCAACTG
Organism: Bacteroidales bacterium; assembly: GCA_050291445.1. Taxonomy (GTDB): domain Bacteria; phylum Bacteroidota; class Bacteroidia; order Bacteroidales; family NBLH01; genus NBLH01. Next base: position 1,666 of record JBNKJW010000292.1, read on the forward strand.
TTAGATTGGATAAACTCCAATCATTCTGGGAGGTGAAATCAACACTAGTTTTTCCTTCAGAATGAATTAACCAATTTAGCATTATTGAGCCACCTAAATAAGCACCATTTTTCAAATAGAATTTCCCTCCCCAAGCAATTCCCACAGGTAAAGAAGCAAAAGGAACACCATTTTCATCAGATTTTAAGTTTGAGCTAAATAATGCTGCAGGTACCCAAACTCCACTAGTATTGCTTTTAAAACTTTTATAGAACTCTCTTCTGCTTAGGTATTTCCCTTTAAATTTTGTTTCATAAATATCAAAATCATCAGATTCTTCAAATTCAATTTCGACACTTACATCTTCTGCATTATTAAAATCATACTTTGGGTTATTATTTTCTTCATCCTCGACTAAATCTTTGATAAATAAATAGTAATCAGTAATTCTATAATCATCATTAGTCAATTTATATACTATAACATCATCTCCAATTTCCAATTTAACTGATATAGGTTTCACAATTCCAAGATTGATTGGCTTTTCATTACTGTCTATGATTCTAATAGCTATTCTTGAATAATCAAAAACTTCTCTAACTGAAGTTTGGCTATATTGAGTTAAATTTTCAGATAATGTTGTTGGCTTATATTTTTCTGAGCCCTCAAAAATATTTATTTTACTTGGATTAATAACCATACCATATATTACAGTATAAACAGGCTTACTACTATTTACTTTTTTAACCTGAGCAGATATTTCTAAAAGAAATGTTAATAAAAAAAATATCAAAAAATAAGTTCTTTTCATGACTTATAAATTTTTAATAGATAATACGAAATAACTTAAACCTAACAATTGTTTTCGTGTTAATGCTTAAAATAAAACCTGAAGTAATGATTAACTAAATAAATTGATTATGAAGAAAACTAAATCTTCATTTTTTTTATTGAAAGGTAAAAATTGAGGTATCATATCATTTAGTTTAGTTAGTATTCAAATCCAATATCGGAATATTAAAAAAAAGACAAACTTGTCTTATTTAGAGCGAAGCCCCATTCTAATGGAGGTGTGTAACCCAAAAGAATAGATATATAGCCAGCTTATATCTGTCTGCTTATTTTGAACAAACATGTAAACCTCTGCAATTCTCTGGTGTCATTAAAATAAAAACCCAATTCCAAACCCACCAGAACAAAATCATTATCCATAAGAACCAGATAAACATTAATCAGAATAAAACCAAGACACTTAAGAGTAAATTCATTTCATAAAAAAGCCGGTTATTTATCCATAATACTAAAACAATAGCCTATCTGAGTAAAGTCATAATCATTCAGAATATTATTATCACCCATAAGAATCAAAGCTTAATAGAAAAGAATGAAAATATAATCTATCAGAACGAGACAATAATTCAGTAGAATGAAACTAAAATAGATTGGAGTAAAACATAGCTAGTAAAAATCTGAAATTACATTACCGTTTGAAAAGTAATGACGTATAATTATAAATATATTGATAATCAGATAAATTAAAAAATGTTAATCTGTGTACTTAGTTATATAACCCATTCGTTTTAACCTTAAATTAATATTAACTTAAAATAAACATTATGACAACAAAAAAGTATCCTGATTCAGATGAAGTAATGCTAATTAAAACAAAAGTAGCCATTTACAATGCCATTGAAGATGTGGCAGACTTCACCCCTGTACAACCTTCTATTACTAAAGAAAGCCTTACCGCCTTCGAAAAAGAAATCGACAGTGCGTTGGCCAATTTTGTTGGCATTGATAAAAAAGAAGGGCTTAGAAATGCTACTACCATAGTAGATGAATTAACAGAAAATGCGTTTAAGCAACTTCGCTTAATAAAAACCTTAATTGAAGTAAATTTTAAAGAAGAAGCAAAAGAAATGTTTAACCATTATGGTTTTACCAGTTTTTATACCGATGTAGCAAAAAGAAAACATGAGCCTGCAATAAGTTTACTAGCAACAGTGGCACGCGATGCCGAAAAGTTAAAAGAAAAGTTTGCCAGCAAATCATTGCCCACAACCACCATTGATGAGGTAGTAAAGTTGGCTATTGAATTGCCACAGGCCGAGACCAAACAAGAGCAACAAAAAGCCGCTTCGAAACCCATCACCGAAGAGCAGCGCAAAACCTTAAACGATATTTATGTGCGTATTATGGACATTTGCAAACTGGGCCGGGTAATATTTGCTGATGATGAAGTAAAGAAAAGCCGTTATATATTTAAAAAGCTGGGAGGTATCAGCCGAAAAATTAACAAAACAAATGATGAGGTGAGTACTACTGATAATAATTCAGATAACGAAGAAAATAAATAGTACCATTTAGTAAAGAGACCTACTTGGTTGTCTTTTTTAAACCTTTCAGATTTTTTAACCTGAAAGGTTTTTTTGTTGCAAGGTATGAATTACCTTTTGGTATCTTTAATTTTGTAAATAAATGAACGATATAAGGAGGAGAACAGAAAAAAAACTTAACAATTATTGAATATAATGAATAAACAATACCACATTTTAAATGGCGATGCTTTAAAAGAGCAGTTCCCAAAAGAAATAGGAGGGAAAAAAATAATAACCCGTGAATGCCTGGTTGATGGAGAGGTTAAAAGTGACAATTTAGAAGAACTCTTCCAGGTTAGGGCAAGATTTATTACAGAGTTTTATGGTGATTATTCAGTTCAAGAGTATTACAACAATACCGCTTCAGAGTTTGAAAAAATCAAAAAAATTCCTAAGCAGTCGATCATCAATGTATGGTTCGAAGACGATCTTTTCTGCCAGGTAAACTTGTGGTTTGTGGTAAATTTACTATTCAATTATGTTAATGACTGTAAGGTTTTTCTTATTCGGCCCAAGGTACATACACCATATGGATTTGGTGGATTAAACAATGCAGAACTTAGACAAGCCTTTAAAGAGAAGGTACTGCTAAAAGAAACAGTCCAAATTGCCAGCCTTTGGGAAGCCTATAAGGAAAACAACCTTGAGGAATTACTTAGAATAGCTGAAAAGTTAAAATCCCCGTATCCATTTATTCTTGAGGCAGTTGAGGCACATAGGGCAAGAATACCAAAGGAAAATAACTTAGGGAGACCCAAGCAAACCTTGTTAGAAATAATGCAAGAGTTGGGGACTGACGAATTTGAGCAGGTTTTCAGGGAATTTATTAAACGCGAATATATTTATGGTTTTGGCGACTTGCAGGTGAAGCGGCTCATCAATGAAATCAGGGAGAATGATAATATACTTTAACATAATTATGCTGATGAAAGTATAGGTTGCAAGTGAATTAATAACTGGTAAAACAAATGCTGGTGCAAGCGTCCTATTCTATGTCTATTGGTAGATATCTCGGACCTCAAAGCGTCTGATGAAGGTGAACCTTTGAGCCTCTTGGCACAAAGACCTAAAACTTCATGCTGACTATTAACCTGAGTTCGACATAAAATATTCAACACAGAAATTCGGAATTATACCAGATATGTGCTAAAAATGCAGAAAGAATAGCGGGCTATTTTGAGGGATTTTTAGTGCAGAGATGGTGTGATTACCTCCGGTGAGTGC
>JBNKJW010000293.1:0-11945 GCA_050291445.1 Bacteroidales bacterium
TGTTTTTAGTGTTTTCAAGACTTTGAGGGAAGAAAAAAATGAAAAAAAGTTATTGTCCGATTGATACCTTTATAAATGTTGTTAAAGGAAAACGAAAAGGAACTATCATTTTACACCTTTTTCAAGGAGATAAAAGATATAGTGAATTGGTTAAACTATTACCTGATATTAGTGAACGAATGCTGACTAAACAACTAAAAGAATTAGAAGCAGATGGATTAATCAATCGAACCGTTTTTCCTGAAGTTCCTCCACATGTTGAATACAGCTTAACTGAACTTGGTAAAGAAATTCATCCTGTCCTCAAAGGAATGTATAAAGGAGGAATCCTTTTTGAAAAATCTATTGATGAATTGCATAACTAATTATTTACAAGTTATACCCTGTGTGTTAAGGTTTCCCATATGTAACACATTCGGGATAGAATAGCGGATTATTCCGCTTATACTGTTTGGATAAATATTAACATCATCGTTGCTTAAATTTAACCGACTTATCTCACTGTAACTACACTTTGGGATCCAGTAATTTCCTGATATAGTAATCATCGAAAGTAGTTTTATTGTATTTGAATAATAATCTCCATCAGATAAAACATTGTTAGTCAGCAAATCTTCGTATAAATCATTTAGCCAGGTTTGGTTATTAATATCTGCCATTGCACCAACAGTAAAAGGTCCAATAAAAGTTGCATCATTCCAATTATAGATTGCAGTTCCATTTAAGTTGTAGCCATTAGAAATATTACCTACATCGGCACTTGTTGATGATATTAACCAAGAGTTGATATTATTGACTGTTGTTTTTGCTCTTGCATCTCCATTTATAAGGTAATCTGTTCCTATACGCCAGGGAACACGACAAGCGTTATAATAATAATCACCGTCATAAACAGCTTCTAAATAATTTGCTCCTGCCGAGCTTGAATGTGTATTTAGATTAATTATAAAATCTGGTAATAAACCAGTTGTAGAACTATAGTTCGTCTGCATATTTTCAATTAAAGCATAACAGGTATCTACAACACTATCCCAATTAGTGTCATTTGTAATGCAAGAAAATACTTTAAAATGGTCAGTAATAAAGTCTGATGATCTGGTTCCATAATAATAACCCGGATCACCGCTTGCATCACTCCAGTCTCCAAGTTTAACACTCCATTTACTTTGATTTATTTCATCTTGCATAATTGCATTAATAATTGTTTGGGCTTCTGTTAAATAATCTATTGTTCCATTGCTACCCCATTGTTCGTGGGCTAATAACAGAGCAAAAGCAATATCTATATCTCCATCACTTGCAGCATCATCATCTGAACTGGGAGTATCGTTACAAGTAATTTGTTGCCAATCCATTAAGTTGTTGTTAATATTACTTGGATGAGATTTATAGAATAAATATAACCCATCGAATAAAGTTTTAGCATTACTATCATAACCAGCAAAATAGGCGGTAATCATCATTCCATAACCTTGTGCTTCTGATACATTTTTTGCTCCATTTCCACTATAGATATAATATTCATTCGTATTTCCGCAATCATTTTTCAAATATTCAGCTTTCCATTCATCGTAAAATGATTTTGTTTGATTATCTAATTCTGTTTGACTGTAATTATCGGGCTTGATATGGTTTACAGTATAAACAGTGTGATTTGGAAAAGAATATTGTGGAGTTTGTCCAAAGAGTAAATTTGAATATATCAATATGCCTATTGTTATTATTATTCTCATTTTTTAATTTTAATATAAAAATTTTGCAATTACTCAACTTCTTTATAATTGGGTACAACATGTGTAAAAGTGTGACTAATTATATTTATTTCATCAATAGTAATTACAAAGCTAGCTAAATTTCATCTAATCGCAAATCGTTCTGAATGTTAGTAATATGCTGATTGTTAAATATTTATTAACTAGGGGCGGTCAGAATGGTTTTTAACAAACATTTTTAACTGTTGCAAACGGCTGACTAAAAAATGCTATTGCAACAAGGAATCTTGTGAGGGTTAGCAACCACGGCTTGACTTATCCCAAATTACAAGGCAACCAAATTCCGTTAAGCATTTTATTAATGAGTCAAACCCTGGCTATGACCAAACAGAATAAATCCAAAGGATTTTCATCGCCTGACTAAAACCGCTCTATTACCCCTGCCATGTGCTCCTGCAGCTTCACACTATTTCTGTGTGGCATTATTTCCGATTCCTTTTTACCATTTAATAAATCCTGGCTCATGGCATCAATTTGAAATTCAAAACCCTTTCCTTTGCGCGAATCAGTAAAATGTTCTATCAGGTCGTCCATTTTGTATAAATAACACTCACTTGCACGCCAAAAATCAGGGATGGCAATGTAGCCATCGGTTCCAATAATATAGGCCCAGTTGGGCAATTTGCCATGAAATGAGGTGTACAACCTGGCAGCAGCTTCTTTGTATTCAAACAAAATGCTAACATCATTATCGGTTCCCGAGGGCGCCTTTCGGGCAATGGTTGAAATATTCAAGGGGTCTTCCTGACTAAACAACCAGGCCATTGCTACGCAATATACGCCCATATCCAGCAACACACCACCTGCCAAATCGGGGTTAAACAACCTGCTATTGGCATCAAAAGCTTTTGGGTAGCCAAAATCAACGTTAATGTGCTTTATTTCGCCAATCCGTCCCTGGTCTGCCCACTCTTTGGCCTTTCGTACCGCAGGCAGAAAGTAAGTCCACATGCCCTCCATTAAATACTGCTTGGTTGATTTAGCAATAGCTATTAAATCATAGGTTTCCTGTGGGGTAACGGTCAGTGGCTTTTCACAAAGCACCGCTTTGCCTGCTTTTAAAGCATCTGCCGATTGCTGAAAATGAAAATTATGAGGTGTGGCAACGTATACTGCATCAATTTCAGGATCGTTGTAAAGCTCCTGGTAACTGGTATATGTTTTAGAAATGTTGTACCCCTTTGCAAAATTGTCAGCTCTTTCCTTATTTCTTGAAGCTACTGCAAGCAGTTCGGCATGTTCACAATATTGAATATCGTTTGCAAATTGTCTGGCAATTATCCCGGGACCAATAATCCCCCATTTTATTTTTTTCATTTCACAAAGTTTTAATTCAAATTATTAAAAAAGTCCAATAGAACTGTTGGTCTGTAAAAATAACGATTTCCAAGACATAACATAGAAGATTTCAAAACAAATTTCAAATAAGCATCTTTAAAAGATTCTCATTTTCATTAGCTTAATTTGATTTTAGAGTATTAAAGTTATTGGTCACTGATCATTAGTCATCGGTTGAAAAACAACCAATGACCAATGACTATTCAATGTCCTTTTAGTTAAGGGAAATACTATTCTTTGTTTTGTGACAAGCCCTTCGGCTCCGCTCAGGGTACACCAGGAGACTGTATTTCGACCAGCTCAATAACCAAGCGGAGCCGAAGTCGGAAATACTTAACTCTAAACGACATTGAATATCTAATGACTAAAAATAATCAACAACAATATTTATTAACAGTAAAAAGTAAAAACAATGACTGAAAATCAAAACAACGAGTTTTTTAACCCGCCTCAAAGTATTATTGACGCTGCAAACATTGCAGAATATGATAAAATGTATGAGTACTCGGTAAATAACCGGGAAGAGTTTTGGGCGGAACAAGCTGAAACATTAGAATGGTACCAAAAATGGGACAAAGTGCTGGACAGTAGTAACCCTCCATTCTATAAATGGTTTGTGGGTGCCAAAACCAACATTATCCATAATGCCATTGACCGTCACCAAAAAACTGCTACACGTAACAAACTGGCTTTTCTGTGGGAAGGCGAAAATGGCGACTTGCGTACTTTTACTTATCATTCATTAAACAGGGAGGTTTCGCAATTTGCCAATATTCTTAAAAGCATGGGAGTGAATAAAGGAGATATTGTAACCATTTACATGCCACAAATTCCTGAGCTGGTTTTTGCTATGCTGGCCTGTGCCAAAATAGGTGCTGCCCACAGCGTGGTTTATGGTGGTTTTAGCAGCGAAGCTTTGCTTGAACGCATAAATGATGCTAACAGCCGGGTAGTAATTACTGCTGATGGTGGATTTAGAAGAGGTAAACCCACCCGGCTAAAAGACATTGTAAACAAAGCCCTGGAAATGTGCTCGGTAGTTGAAGTTGTAATTACTGTAAAACGCACCGGCGAAGAGGTATACATGGAAAATGACCGCGACTACTGGTACCACGATTTAGCTGCATTGCCCATTGCCAGTTCAAAGTGTGAAACGGAGGTAATGGATGCTGACGATATGCTGTTTTTGCTTTATACTTCGGGTTCAACAGGCAAACCAAAAGGACTGGTGCACAACCATGGTGGTTATAGTGTTTACACCTCCACCACCCATCGGATGGTGTTTGATATTAAGCCCGAAGACCGCTTTTGGTGTGCCGCTGACCCAGGCTGGATAACAGGACACAGTTACATTGTTTATGGGCCGCTTATCAATGGCGCAACTATTATGCTGTATGAGGGCGCACCCAATCATCCATACCCCGACAGATGGTGGAAAATGATTGATAAATACGGTATTACTATTTTATATACTTCACCTACAGCAATCCGTGGATTAATGCGTTATGGCGAATCGTGGGTTAACCGGCATGATATCAGCTCACTACGGCTGCTAGGCTCTGTAGGAGAGCCAATTAACCCCGAAGCCTGGAAATGGTACCACAGGGTAGTTGGTAAAAACACTGCTCCAATTATGGACACCTGGTGGCAGACCGAAACCGGCGGGTTTATGATTACACCACTGCCAATTACCCCTCTAAAACCGGGCTCAGCAACCAAACCTTTCTTTGGCAATGAAGTTGGAGTTGTTGACGATGAAGGAAATGAAGTGGAAGCTGGAGAAGAAGGGAATCTTGTAATTAAATCGCCCTGGCCGGGAATGAATAACGGAATACAAAATGATCCTGAGCGATACATTGCAACCTACTGGAAACGATTTGAGAAACAGGGCTGGTACAGTGCAGGCGATGCTGCACGTAAAGATAAAGATGGTTACTTCTGGATCATTGGCCGAACAGATGATGTTATTAAGGTTAGTGGTTACCGTTTAGGAACTGCCGAAATTGAAAGTGCACTTGTAAGTCATAGTTTGGTTTCCGAAGCTGCAGCCATTGCTATTCCTCATGAGCTAAAAGGAAACGCTATTCATGCCTTTGTTATTTTAAAACATGGCACCGCTGGTAGTCGCGACCTGGAAACTGAAATGAAAACGCATGTTGCTAAAGTAATGGGACCTATTGCCAAGCCCGAAGAGGTTGAGTTTGTTGATTCGCTACCTAAAACGCGTAGTGGTAAAATTATGCGTAGGGTTTTACGAGCACGGGCACTTGGCCAGGATGAAGGAGATTTGAGTACCCTGGAAGAATAGGATTTGGTATATTAGAAATTGGAACTTTTTGCCTAATTTTCAAAGTTCCGGTTTCTAATTTCTTTTCCACTGATCCAGAACGGATAAGAAAACAGATAGTTAAAAATCACTAAAATTTGAATTCTATTAATTATTATTTTCCTAAATTTGGCTTTAGAAAATCAAAAGTAACAACTTTATAAGCCCTATGGACAAAAATGATAAACTCGAACTAAATGAAGCTCAGGCAACATTTTGTATTTTTCTTTCAATTATTTATGCTGATGGGAAAATGACAGATGAGGAAATCAATGAGTTCAGTTTTTATTTTGGAAAAATAAAATTATTTAAACAGTATACTATTACTGACCTCTTTCCAGGATTTCAAAAGCTTTTTAAAGAAGCTGAATATAACCCCGCAAAAGTAATAGAGGAGGTGTGCCCATTTATTTCTACAAAAAATCGTCTTGCTGTATTTATTTATTGTTGCGATTTTGTTTATTCCGATTTAGAGGAAAAAGCAAGCGAAGAACATTTGCTTGAAAAAATAATGTATGGATTGACCCTGGATGAAAAACTGGCAGAAAATGTCATCCACATTATGAAAAGAAAAAGCTTGCTCTAATTGGAAGCGATAATTTACAAGAAATAACCGCTTATTAAGTTTTTGAGACTGTATCAGAACAAACTTACGGTTGCTGCATTTTGACAGGTGGTATACTGAGCAATTCGATAAAACCCCTTTGCCACTTGCTGAAGTGCTCAATAAACCTTGCTTTTACGATTTTTGATACAGCTCCATTTTTAATATCTCAAAAATTCTATACTCACCATTATTTCCCAACTTTTTTAGCTGCTTTAAAGTTCAACAACCTCAACGCCCCGCCAAAAAGCAATGTAGTTTTTAATCTGTTTGGCTTCTTCCTTAGGTACTGGATAATACCATGCTGCATTTTCGTTGGTTTGCCCATTTACTTCAAGACTGTAATAACTGGCTTCGCCTTTCCATGGACAAATTGTATGGTGTTCTGTCTTTTTTAAAAACTCATGATTAACGGCATCATAAGGAAAATAATGGTTTCTTTCTACGATTATAGTTTTATCGCTTTCGGCAATCACCTGATTGTTCCATATTGCTTTTACTTTCATAGTTGTAATTCTATTTGGTTATTTAGTACAAAACTACTTTTTAAAGCACTTATAAATAGTCATTCAGATGACAAATGAGTAGGTTTTTCAGCTAGTGTTAAGTCAAATTTGATTTTTCTGGTAAATTAGCCAGGTGACAAAACCTGGCCAGTGCACTAGTCAGGTGCTATCACCTGACAAACTAGCCTTTACATGACACTGGTTTATTCTTCGTAATCCTCTTCGGGGTGTTCAATGTACTCAAATGGCATGCTTACCATGGTCGAATATTCTTCACCGGCTTCCTGTATATCATAGTCCTCTACCATATAGTGCCAAATGATTTTTACAGGCTTGCCCAGTTTATGCACATTTTCAAACTCTCTTAAAACTTCAAGTAATAGTTTAGCCGAAGATGTATTAAAATAAATAAAGTTCATATGAACTTCGGTTTCATCATTAGGATCCTCTCTATATTCCTTAATCCAATTCATTACTGGTTCAAAAAACTTAACAGTATTTTCAGGCAAAGATCTTCCTTCAAACAAGAACAGCTTCTTTTCTTTATCTAAAGTAATTTTTAAGGTATTTGGTTGTTTTTCTAAAATTAAAGGATCCATCTTTCTGTAAATTTTATTGTTTTTTTACTATCAATACAAACCACCTTTAAAAATTGAAGGTAATTTTGGAGCATAGGTTTAGTACGCTAAAATAAACAAAATAATTTTTGTGTGGAATTTTTTAATTATTAATTGAAATCTGAATATTTTAATAAATAACCTGATGTTAATTAGTAATTTTACTAACAATTTCGTAAATTTCTTAGATTGCTATTAGATTTAAGCTAAAAACAATTGATTAGATGTACAATACAAAAAGCCCACATACACAAATTGCCCTTGAAGTAATACAACGTACTGCTAAAAAGCAGGATATTGCCCCTTTAAAAAAAGAAATACCACCCACTGAGCTGATGGAAAAACTAGCCTGTTTTGTATCCATACATATGACAGATGGCAGGCTAAGGGGCTGTATTGGCGCCATGCAACCAAGAGAAGCCAACTTGTACCTTGAGATAATCTCGAATGCTATTTCTGCAGCTACACGCGATAGTCGGTTTAGTCCTATTGAGGCATCGGAACTTGATGCTTTGGAAATATCTGTGGATGTGTTGTCAAAACCCTGGCTGGTTGAAGATGTAAATCAACTTGATCCTAAAAAATACGGGGTAATTGTCACAGATGATGTTTACTCACGCGGGGTGTTACTACCTAATATTGAAGGGATTGACACGGTTGCCAAGCAACTTGAAATTGCACAACGAAAAGCAGGATTATCAAGTATAGACCTTACAAAACTAAAAGTTTATGCATTTACATCAACCCGATATCTTTAAACAATAAAGCTAAGTAATGGAAGCTCTCTTTTACAATAAACTAGATGACAATAAAGTAAAGTGTATGCTTTGCCCACATCAGTGTGTATTAGAAAACGGGCAAACCGGTAATTGCAGGGTTCGTACTAACAAAAATGGGGTGCTAATTGCTGATAACTATGGCAAAATTAGTAGCCTCCACTCCGACCCCATCGAAAAAAAGCCACTATACCACTACTATCCAGGCAAACAAATCTTATCAATTGGCAGTGTAGGTTGCAATTTGCACTGCAAATTTTGCCAAAATCATGAAATCGCCCAGGTTGGAACAGAAAAAATCCGCTTAAGGGAACTTTCACCTGATTCAATCGTAAACGATGCCATGCGCCTGGAAGAAAACCTTGGTATTGCCTACACCTACAACGAGCCATTGGTTTATTACGAGTTTATGCGCGATACGGCTCTGCTTTTAAAACAGTACGGATTAAAAAATGTAATGGTCACAAACGGTTTTTTTATGCAGGAACCGCTTCAACGAATGTTTCATTTTATTGATGCCTTTAGTGTTGACTTAAAGGCCTTTACCGAAAATTTTTACAAAAAAATCACCCTTTCGGGGCTGAAACCAGTAAAAGAAACCCTTAAAAGGATTGCTGCTTCGGGTAAGTTTTTTGAAATCACCAACCTTGTTGTTCCCGGACTGAATGATGACAAAAATGATTTTACCGAAATGATTAAATGGGTAAATGGTGAATTAGGCGATGACACTGTGCTTCATTTATCCAGGTATTTCCCCAGGTACAAATTATCGATTCCGCCAACCTCATCGGAAAAAATGACGGAACTTTATGAAATTGCCAGTGAGTACCTCAATTATACCTACATAGGCAACCTGGTCACAAATAATGGTCAAAATACATATTGCCCTACCTGCAAGTCGTTGGTTATTGAGCGAAATGCTTACAACACCAGCACCACAGGATTGAATAAAGAAGGACTTTGTACCAAATGCAAGCATAAAATCATAAAACATTTTTAAAAGGAGGCACCATGTTAACCAAAAACATAAAAGAACCATCTGTTGCAGGACGTTTTTACCCAAAGGGTAAAGAGAGCCTGAGAGATTTAATTCATGAAATATTTAAAAAGGAAGAAAAAAAAATTGATTTTCCTTTAGCAAAAAAAGAAATCCTGGGGGCTGTGCTCCCTCATGCAGGCTATGTATATTCGGCCTATCAGGCGGTGCATTTTTTTGCTTTACTAAAGCATAACCCGGTAGAAACTTTTATCATCGTCAACCCAAATCATACAGGATATGGTGATAAAATTGCACTTGACAAGCATCAGGCGTGGGGCACACCATTGGGTAATGTAGAACAGGATGAAGAATTAATTGATAAACTGGACTTGACTTTCTCCAATATCGCCCATGAAAATGAACACTCTGGCGAAGTAATGTTACCGCTGTTAAAATATTTTGTTGGAGACAATTTTAAGGTAGTCATGATTACGCTATCACAACAAAATAGTCAAAATGCAGCGTTTTTGGCAAAAAAAATTGATTTAGCTGCAAAAACGCTTGGCCGAAAAATCATGCTCATTGCCTCATCCGATTTCACTCATTTCAAGGATGCAGAAACCAGCAAATACCTGGACGACATGGTGTTACAACAAATTAAAAATAAAAACATTGAACAAGTTGAGCAGGTAGTGCGCCAAAACAATATTTCGGTTTGTGGATTTGGCCCTATTATGTGTTTAATGGAGTACTCAAAACTTCAAGGTGATTATGAATCTAAAGTAATAGCCAGAGGACATTCTGGTGAAGTAAGCCATTCGGATAAAGTTGTAAATTACATCAATATTTTATTTTATAAAGCTCAAAATGGGAGCCCTGTTTCGTGAAAAAAGCGTAATTTTACAGCATCAAATTAACTAGTAACAACCAAAAAACTAAGAAAATGAAAAGCGTTGCAATCCGTGTTCACGGAAGGGTGCAAGGCGTTGGATTTAGATATCACACTCAGCAAGTTGCACAAAAATTCAACATCAACGGACTAGTCAAAAATATGATGGATGGTTCAGTATATATTGAAGCTTCAGGAGATGATTTGGAAATAGAACAGTTTGTTGCCTGGTGCCACCAGGGGCCTAAATGGGCCTATGTTGAAAAGGTTGATATAAACACAATGAATGATAAAGAATATTCGGCCTTTAAAATTAGCAGGTGACGAACCAATTTAAGGTTTAGTTGTTATACCAAACCGCTGTTAGTATACTTTAAATAAAGGTAAACCTGAATAAAAGAAGTTTGCTTTTCCTGACAAATGAACCAACGATTGATAAAAAGTATAAATGGATATTGCGATTTTAAATAAATGGGAAAAAGAAATAGTTGTAAGTATGGCATTATTGCCTTGCAGACACTATTCAATACCAGAACTCGCAGAAATTTTTCAAGTAGAAAAGGAAGACCATGCTACTTTTTTTGATACCATTCATGATTTGTCAACGAAGGGTTATTTTGAAAGGGGAAATGGCAAATATGGTTTAAAGGGAGAGGTTTGTGAATCAATTATTGAAAGCAACCTTCCTCCAGCAGAACAATGTTCTACAATAATTAATTATTTTTCGGGGAAACTTGAAAATTCGAAACTTAATTATGAAAAAGAATTTCTACCCTTATTCACCCAGTTAGAGTCGCTTCTTTCTAAAATAAAAGGAAGGACTTTTCAACTGGCACAGCTCAGCTATTTGTTATCGTCAAATTTTATGAAATTTAAAAAATTTAATGATGCACTCAAATACAATGAGTTAGCCATAAAAATATCTAAAGATGTTGATGAAAAGCACCCTGTTGTTGCATTGTTTTATCGTGACAAAGCTTTGCTTTACAAATTTTTAGGCGAGCCAGATAAAGCCATCTTATACAGCCTGAAAGATATAGAAATACTTGAAAAACATGCCGGAAAATACGATGATTTATTGCCCGATTCGTACTTTTCGCTATCAAAAACCTACGAACAACAAAAAAACTACGAAAAAGCGGTTGAATACAGTCTTAAAGCCATACGTTTTGAAAGTAAAAGAAAAAGAAAGCGAAGCCTAAATTTAAGTGGATTGTATCATAACCTGGCCTATTATTACATTAAGTTAAACAACCTGGAGAATGCCAGCATTTTCATTAACAAAGCGGTTGAGAGTTTTAATGAAGGCAAAAGCAAGAACGAAAACCATTACAAAATACTGTTGCGCGACCAAAAAAGGTTTAACTCGCTTTTTGAGTTCGAACAGTTTATCTTAAAATACAAAAAAATAATGCTGATTTTGGCTGGGTTGTTTTTTGGGGTGTTGGTCTGGGCAATTATAAGTCTTGTAAGGAGTTAATGAGCAAATAATAACACTATAGCATTAACCAGGATTGACCGCTCATTGCTTTTTTTTAACGCAACTATCGGTGAATATACGAATTGAAGCCAGATTTAACTAACTGATTATCAGTCGGTAGACTCAATTACAAATTGAAGGTCATCAATAAGCCTATTGCTCGATGCATCAGCATGGTAGGCATCTATCCATGGAGAGTAAGTTGACATTAAAATTTGCTCATTATCAACATCAAATTGTAACATCCTCAGTTGTCCTGAATTATCAAGCGGAAAATACTGGTAGTTGGCCATTATTTGATAAACAGGATTGCCTGCATCACCATTAGTTATTAACAAACCTGCGCCATCGGTTTCGCTCCCAACGTGTCCGCTAAAAACAAAGCCAATATTAGCATGTTTTTTTATTAGTTTCGACCACATATCTACGCCATTATTTGCATCAGTTCCAAGGCCAAATCCATTGGTTGCGCTATGTGGAGTGTTTGGTCCCAGTATTTCGTCCTGTTCGTTTAAGTAAGCATGTGTAACAATTATAAAAAGGTGGTTTGGGTATTGGCTTATTAACCTGAGTTCGACATAAAATAATTGCACAGTTTAGGTTAATTTTTAGTAGAAATTGGCCTAAATTTTTGAAGGACTATCGGGATAGTTCAATA
>JBNKJW010000294.1:0-48325 GCA_050291445.1 Bacteroidales bacterium
TTTAGATTTAGTTAATTTTCGCATAAATCGCCCCAAATTTTATTGAACTATCCCGATAGTCCTTCAAAAATTTAGGCCAATTTCTACTAAAAATTAACCTAAACTGTGCAATTATTTTATGTCGAACTCAGGTTATTAGAAATCATCTTGCAAACATTGTTTTACAAACAAAAAAATCCCGCCAAAACTGACGGGATTTTTAACTTAAAACACTTGTTCACTATTTCTTTTTATTACCTGGCTTTTTAGGGCTGGGCTTTTTTGGTTCTTCTTTCTTTACTTCTACTTCTGTTTGCTCTTTGTAATATCTGATTACTGCTGATTTAGCAGCGGCAATTACCTCGCGGTTTACTTTTTCCGAAATTTGTCCACGATTTAAGTCCTCTATCATGATGTAGCCACTGATTAGCAATAATTGAACTATCATATTATTGATAATTGTTTCTTCGCTATAGCCATCAGCGATATAAAGATTTTTACAATCCTGATAGAATTCTTCGGCAAATTCAGGTATATTGGGTAAATTCATTAACTGATCCCACGATTCGTAATAATTGTTCATTTCAATATTAAGGTTCGGGTTAACCAGTAATGGTGAAAACTCATGCGATTTATCTACTGGATGGAACCCTTTTAAATTAGATAAATCCACTTTAGTTTTAACATCATCAATACGAACAAACTCAGCCTTGCGCATTTGCTCCAATTGCCACAAGCGGAAATTATATCTGTCAATTTCAGGGCTAATGTGATAGCCTTTGAAGATATGCCCATATACTTTTTGAATCAACTCGCGAACTTTTTGCTTATTAGTGTTCACATACGGGTTTTCAATGCGCACCACTTGCATTAATTTTTTCAGCTCTTCGGCAGCCTTTTGTGGACCTGAAATTTCGCGGCCCGGCTTACCAAGGTCTGTTGACAGCACCCCAAATACAACACTTTTCCCTTTTCCTTCGCCATATTTACCTCTAAGGATGTTGAGCAGGTGTTTGCGACTTTCGCGCTCTCCGTATTCCGAAATAAAGGGTTGTCCGCCTGGTGTGCTTGCCAATGCATTAAACACACTGTTAAAGAAAGCCCTGTCGAGATAGAATTGGATAGTGTTTTTTTCTGCATCTACAGCAAAAACATCAAACCTGTTTTTAATAATGTCGAATGCAATCTCACTAACAGTATACTCAACCTCATTTTCTACAAAACTTTCGCCTTTAAAAATCCTTCGTACAATATCTTCAATGTCTATTTTATCAATCATCTTGTACGAAGAGCAAAGGAAAAACTGCCCGGTTGACGGCACTAATTCCCAGTCCAGGATGTCATCAATGTAATTACCATGCTCGTCCAATACCTCAACAATATTTGATTTTGCAGGGTAACGCAGTAAAGTCCGCTGGAAGTTAGGGTTATCGCCACTGGTTGCTTTTTCTTTTCGTTCGCCATGCGAATCGCGATAGAACAAGAAGTTTTCCGGGTTATCAAAGCGAGTAATACCAGCCTCTTCGCGGGCATAATTACTTGCCGAAAGGATGATGTCGATTTTAAATGGCATATTAATATCACATAAGCCACTAATGGTACTCCTTGAGTTTAAGTCAGTTACATTACTATCTGAACTACTCTGGAACAATGAGTTGTAATATTTGATGTATTCCGGATCAAAATCGGTAACTCGTGAAAAATCACCCACTTCGGTACCAATTCCATAGATATTTCCTTCTTTATCAGGGAAAATATGGAACATATCACCAGCAATCAATTTGATTGACCGAATATGAGTTAAATCTTTCTTTAACCATTTTAGCATCATTGCTGCCAGCATTTCCGATTTTCCAACACCACTGTCGCCATCAACATGAACTACAAAAATACCTCCATCGTCTTCTTCAATTGCGAAAAGCGAACCATGAATTGGGATTCCTCCCATTTCTTTCACTTTCTCGTTTATCAACGTTAATCTGGGCTTTTTAACATTTCCAAAGTAGTCGGCTTTGTTATCAAGTGGGCCAATTAGTGTTTTAATTTTTCCCTTTGGGCCATCTAAATCAAAATAACCAACTTTAGGAAACGAAAGCACTTTTGTAGGTGCCCCAAGTACATGAACCACATCCGGAACAAAGTTTTGGATTTCATCAAGCGAAATAATATCCGGACCTAACAAACGATGGTTGTCTGATAGGTATTTCATGTAAGTTTTTTGGAAAACTACCAATTCTTTAAACAATCCTTTGTCAACTATTTTACATCTATAGTCCTGAGCGTCAATGCTTTCGATAAACTTAGCTATTCTATTTCCAAAAAATGAAGCCTGTGGCTTTGTGGCCAGGTTCTTTATATATTCATTTGGTGAGGCATCTTTATTATTTTTTACAACTTTTTTGTTGGTCTCACGCAATTGAATTTCTTCATCTGTTAAATCTACTTTATGAAAAGCATATTCACGCTTTTTAGCATCGGTTGCTTTTCGTGTATGAATTTGTACAGGCTGCTCAGAGGAGATAACCCCACATTTTGACATTACATCTTTTATCCACTTTAACGAACCACCATTAAATGTTTCAAGGGTATCCGATTTCATATCAAAATCTTTATAAATGGTCACCCCGTGCTGAATCATTTCATTAATACCTGAATTTTGAGCCTTGTAAACAGTCTCAACAAACCTTAATAAGGTATGTGTATAACGATTGTAATATTCCGTAGCCCTTGTATTGTTGATGATATCAATCAGCATCATACTAACTGCCCTGGATTCACTATGCAAGTCGTTTTGCGTGATTTTAACATCTTTTTGGGCAATAATTTCATTTAAAATTGCTTTTAAGTCTTCTTTTACAATTTTTGCAATAAAGTCATCTATAAACAGTTTCACCTCATCATCATCAAGCCCTTCAAGCTGTTGCTCATACAGCGATAATCTGTTGAAGATAAGTTTTTCAAAGAGGTCATTCCTTTTTAGAAGGTATATGTAAAGAATACTATTGTTTAGCTCAACCTCTTTAGAAAGCACCTTTTCTGAAAACAAATTAAGAATTAAACCAATGTTTTTTTCAGACAGCTTTAAATTGCTGAATTTTTCACTTAGCCTAATATTTCTCACAAAGGCTTCTAGGTAGGATTTTAGACCAAACTCAGCTACCTTTATTCCGCTAATCTCCTCAAACTGCTCAATTCCTGTAGCAACAAGTTCCTTAATACTTGGTTCAATTCCCATATTTTCAAATGGTAAATTGAAATGGATCATCAACTCTCTGATGTGTTTTTTCAGGATCATATTTGCGCCTTCCAGCTTTTGTTGATCGGCTGCAATATCGGAGCTGGCATTTAAGGCCATGATTTTAAACTTACTGTCGGAAAACAAAACATCCTCCAACTCTATTAAAATCTCTTTCATTGTTGTTAGCTCATCAACACCATCAAGTGTATACGAGTTTGGCTGGTAATTCAACTTATTTTCAATAAACTTAAGAATACTTGATTTGCCAAATCGCGCCAAAATAGTATCAAAACTCAAATGACTTATTTGAGGAATTTTTTTATAGATCTGTGGCAACAAATTTTCATAGATTTTAGTAAACGCTTTGCTTTTAATAAAATCCTGAATGGTTGCACATTGCCCTATGTTTTCGTAAAACTCAAATACTGCATTTTTCGAATCGCTAATGGCGTTGATAGATACACCACTTTTTTCAGGAAATGAAAGATAAAGCGTGTCTAATTTACTGATTTTCAGGCTATTTAAGCCTTTTTTATAAATACCCTTTATCAGGTAAAAATCGGCCAGTACCTTATCAACAAAATCTTTATCACTACTGTAACTGAAAACTTCCTCAAGTATTTCTTCCGTTGTTTTTCCTTTATATTCCGGAGAAGTTCTTTTTTTATAATAGGTTACCCAATAGTGGAAGAAAATTTCCAGTGCATTTCTAAACTCATTGCCAAACTCAATGTAACTTTTTTCACTTCCATTGAGATAATCGCCCAAAGAAAAACGCATGAAACCTATTTTGTAGGGTATTATTGCAATACCTCTTTGTTCTGCAAGTTTCTTTGCAAACTTTTCCAATCCCTGGAATGATGCAAATTGCTTTAATTGGAGGTTGAAAAGGAAAGAACCATCAGACTCAACAACTTCTGCATATTCCTGATATTCATTCTTTTCGATAACTTCGGCAGCAATTTTTTTAGCCAGTTGCATCCGCTTGGCCGATTCATCCCTGAAAATTTTATTCAACCTGAAACCGTTCAATTCCTTTACCAACTGGTTTTGATAATATTTGAAAAACGGCTTTCCCTTGTATTTAAAATCATCTGGTAAATCAAGAACCTCAAGTTTATCGAGTGCCAGCAACTGTTCTAGTAAATAAATATGCAGCGGGCTGCCTTCAAAAGGCGAATAACGTGTTATTTTTTTACCTGGTGCCTTTTTGGCTTTTATGTTTTCCTTGTATTTAGCCAGTTCGTTTTTAATGTTTTCTTCAATTCTTTTTCTAAAACTGTAAATTGAAGCATTTTTGGCCAGCCTGGCTTCTACTTTATCTTTAATTTTCTTAGCTAAATGCGCTGCCTCAATAATGTTTACCAACATAAAAACAGAGTTGGTATTGCATTTTTCAGGAGGGTTCTTTCTTTTTGCGTATTCAATGACTTCTTTTTTGCCATGTGTTGCAATAATAGAACCTAACCTGATGCCTGTTCCACCAAGATTTTTAGTGGTTGACAATGAGGTTACTAAATTAATTTTTGCATAGCTACTTAAATTATTAACAACATAACGTGAAATTGTCCTCCATTTTGGTTCCTCATCATCAAAAGTTTTAACACCATCGTTATAGGCTTCGTCTAAGAAAATGGTAATTTTGTTAAGGCTGATAAATTTAAGGAATTCGAGCAGCGACTCGTCATTAAAATTGGTGTAACCCGTTGGGTTTGAAGGATCATTAATAACAATAGTAAGGTTTTCACAGAACCTGTCCCAAAGGTTTCCCGAATCGTCAAACAGTTGAAAAGTGCTTTTCATTCGCTGAAGCCTTGCCAGCAAATGAGAGAAATCAATTCTTCCTTCATCATCGTTAACAATTTCCAAATCAAATGGGTTTAAATCAAAACGGTCATCTGGGAACAAATCCTGATACTCCCACGATAAGTCTTTGTCATACAGGATGTAAGGCCTTAATGTTGTATCTGAGTGGAACATAATATCCCTGATGATCATTTGAACATCATCTGAAATAGAAGTTTTGTCGAGGTTGGCCAAATCGCTGATAAAACTTTTAATAATTGCTTGTTCCTCAGGGGGCTTTTTGTCGTATCGTTCTTTAATTCCTAAATCGATAAGAAAATTATGGAAACGCCCGGTATTATCTGCTGTATTTTCCGATTTGGTTAAATATTCCTTATATTTTTCAAGAAATAAATTAATTCCAAAATTTTTATGAAAATGGTTATGAATGGTTCTGTCATAGTTTGTAGGAAGAATATCCAGAATCACCCTGCATTGCTCAATAATTTTTGGATCTACCTCTTTTAAAGGTCGTTGCAGCAACCATTCACCGTAAGTTTTTATCTGGTTACGTCCGCCACCTTCGTTAATGGTTGCAATATGTATTTCTTTAATATCTGAATAAAAATATCCCCGTGTTCGTTCTTCAAACTCGTGTATTAAGTCAATATTCTGAACCTTTAATTTTTTGGGATCTTTTGTAGCCAGAATCAGGTCAATATAATCAGCCAGTTTAGTAAGTGCATATTTATCCTTGATAATTTGTTTTGAGAAATCATCAAATTTAAAAAGGACAATATCCCTGTCAGGGTCATCTGTTGTTTCAAGCTGATCCTTTTTTAGCTCTGTAAGTTCTTTTTCGTAGTCTTTAATTTTATTTAAAGCAAGCTCTTTAAACCTCTCAAGGCTTTTTGAGTTAATTTTATCCAGAATTAACCTAAGGTTTAACTGGCTGTTTGCCAAAGCGCCAAGCTTTTTTGTGTGCACCTTATTCAATGTATTGATAATTCCGTTGTGGAATGCAAAAACAAGTGAAGTGTTAGTGCTTACCGATTCCGCTGAATCATCAATTATAACAATTCGGGTTAAATAAGGGAACCAATGCCTTTTATTAAAAATATTTTTACGCATTGATTTTACCTTAACAAGAAAAACAGTTGAATAATTGTCTGCTACTGTATCAAATAATTCGTCTTCGGTGGTAAATTCAACAACCTTAACATTATGTTTGCTAAATACCTCTTCAGAAATTAGTTTAATAGCAGAATCGGCACTTCCACTAACAACTGTTCTTATAAAACCATTTAATCCTTTAAAATTAATGGTTAGTTCGGTCTGGTTAAGAAAATCTTTGCGCTCGCCCGGCACAGTGTAATGCGAACTCTGAAGCACCATTTGATCCAACACATTGATAAAATAGTTCCATTGGGCTTCTTCTTCATCGCCATTAACCCCGATAACATCCCTGAATTTTTTCAGCTCCAAAGCTTGTTCTCCAAGCAGCAATTTATAGGTGTAGTCTAATTGTTTTTGGGTAACCGGAGGGGTACCCACTGAAAAATCATGAGAACCTAAAATATTGAGTGATTGTTTTTTTGTATCTTCATCAATTGCCTCATGATCAATTAAATAAGTAAGTTTTTTTACAAATTCAAGCTTTTTATCCTGATAAATAAAGGCCTTGGAGTTTTCGTGCGGATAAAGCATTAACGAAACATCCGTATATCCTGGAATAAGCTCTTTTAACTCAAGAAGTGCCCTGTCTATTTCAGCAAATTGTTTGGCTGGATCGTCAGGTTTTTCATAGCAGAGTTTTACAAAATTAGTTAGTTTTTCTACTATTGCTACAGGTAGAAAGTTTTCAGCATTTTCGCCCAACGACTGGTATAAGTTGATGATTTCTTTTGCATCATTTGCCAAACCTGGCATGGGTTTTCCTGTGATGTACATAATTATTGTATTGAAATTAGCACTAAGTTCAAAAATTTTGTTGCAATATTGTTTCTGTGTTTCAAAAGCCTGTGTTACTGTTTTTTACAAGCTCTTACTTGCTATAAATCAGTTCTTAAGACCCTTTGAACACGAACTTTCAATATAGCAAAATTGCCCCATAGAAGGAGCAAATTTTAAATACAAAAATTGGGCAAATATAAGTATTATTATGTTAGCAACGAAGCATTATTTTTATTAAAATTTTAAAAATAACAAATATTTAATGTGAAAATGACACATGTATTTACATTTTAAACAAAATTTGATATTCATTTTACTTTTTTTATGTAAAATACAAAAAAACCGCAGCAACTGATTTTATCAATTCTCTGCGGTTTTGTGAACAAAATAGTCCACTCAAAAACCCAACCCTGAAACTAAATTTATATTGTTTATATCCTAATTTGCATTAATAATTTCACCAGAACCGTTAATGTTAACAGCAAGACTTGGGTTGCCCCTGTAATAAAGATCTCCACTTCCTGTAATACCTACTGTAAGCGATTCAGAAACATTTACTTTAGCATCTCCAGAACCCACAACATTTACTTTACAAGTTGCAACTTCAAAACTAAAAGCATCTACATCACCCGAGCCGCTTGTATTAAATTCTGCCGAAACTGCTCTTCCATCCAATTGTATATCACCCGACCCGGAAATATTTGAATAAAGTTTATTGCAGTTTGTCATTAACCAAATATCTCCTGAACCTGAAATGTTCATTTCGACCTCATAAGCATCTGCATTTGCATGCACACTACCCGAACCACTGATGTTAATGTATAAATTATCTTCGGTATTAAACCTTTCGTCAGCTATTACTTCCCCTGCTCCTCTTACATCAATTCCATTTAACGAACTAATCGTCATGTAAACTTTTATTGGTTCACTACGTGAAACATCTTTGTCAAAATAGAGTTTTAAAAGCCCATCATCTTTTGTTTTAATAATATTTTCAAAAATATTTTGCTCTGCTTCTATTCTGATACTTTGTTCATGCCCCTGCTCAATGTAAACTGTGGCTGGTATTTCAAGCACAATACCCTGTACTTCAGATATTTCAACATCATTTGTCACAACCGGGCCTTCTCCTTTCATCCCTTTTAAATTCCAATCTTCGCACGCTGCTAATAAGGTAATTAGTAAAATAACCGCAATGTTTATTGATATTTCTTTTACTCTTTTCATTTCTTTATGTTTTTAAGTTTTATTGATTGATTTGGTCTGGTTTGACGATTTATTTATTGATTAGTAGCTTGTTTAAAGTAATTAAGTCAACTGACGTTAAAACCTAATGGCAGCATTAAAACCTGCGAACATTTTCACATTGGTATCATGATGGTTTTTATCATAAAAATACCAAGGTGCAAAGTTGCTTCTAGAGCCAATACCCTCCCTGAAATCAAACTCTGAAACCATTACATTAAATGATGGGCCACCAACCAACTCTAACTTGTCTGTAAGTTTGTATGAAACATTTAATTTCAATGTGTTCAATAAGTTAACTTTATTGGTATGCCATTCATTTTCATTTACTTGCTGGCAAATTGCGTCAATATTTACATTCATTTTTGAGTTCAGGGTAAATAGCGTTCCAACGCCATAACCGTAGGTCCAATAAGTATCTTCGTTGGTCTGTTTGTATCCGGCTGTAAAAATGTTGTAGAAATGTGGTACACCTATTTTAAAACTTGCATTGGCAAATAAGGATTCGCTTGCTCCGAATTCGAATCGGTGATATCCATTTTTCACAATACTTAAAAAGCCAATGGGTACGCCATCTACAGAATCTGCAATATTTAAAAAGCCAATTTGGGTGCCTTTCACCTTTTTTGCAACATTAATAAAACCCGCTATTTGTGCCCCTTCAATGTTTTTTGCTACATTAATAAAACCACTTATTTGAGCCCCGTCAACACTGTCTCTTGAAAAATTTCCAAACCCGGATAGCTGAGCTCCTGTTATGCTTTTTGAACTTACATTGGCAAAGCCCGCAGCCTGCCAGCCTTTCATGTTTCCACGCACAACATTTAGATAACCTGCTCCCATAAAACCAGAACTATTATTGGTATTCAGGTTTAAAAAGCCGGCAAACTGCCCGCCACTAAATTCTTCACTTTGATTATAAAATCCTGCGGCCTGCACACCATTTGTTTTCCCCATGTTTATGTTCGTAAAACCAGCCCCCTGAAAGCCATTTACATCCCCTCTATTGATATTTGCAAACGCCCCAACTTCCATGGCATTAACGCCACCATTAACGCCCCAAAGGAGGTTAATTGAAATGTTGTTTGAGTAATCGTAAGAATTTGTTCCGTTAGTTCCCAGGGGATAAACAAAAGAAAATTGAAAAGCCCTTGTTTTTTTTTGTGCAAGTTCTATTTCCTTTTTTTCACTTGTATTTTTTAAAGTTTCTTGCGCATAAGTTACCAAAGCACAGTTAATGCTGAATAGAAGCACAAATAGTGCTTTTAATTTACCTGATTTCATTTTTATATGTTTTAAAGTTCTTTAATCGTAGTTCTCTAATCGCGCGCTATTAGAACTTTAAAAGCAAGTTTGTTTTGTTTTATGTTTTATGGTCCTGCTTTAACCTAATGACAACAGGATTTGTTTTCACCCCTATTTCAAATGTTTTGAAGGCTAGTTTTTCGAAGAAGAAATCAGTCGTAAAGCATTAACAGTAAGCACATTACAGCAACCATGCAGTTGTTGTGTTTTGTATTAAGTTAATTGACATTTCCCATATTTTATAAATTCCAGAATGACAGGTACTTGTATTATCATTATCAAAAATAAACTGTGATAATCAGTAACTTATAATTACTATTGTGTGAAATTTAACTTTGTTTTTCAATTTCTGAATAAAGTCGACCTTCATTTTTGGGTTATTCACTTCGTTCATGAGCTCCACTTTGTTCCGGTTGACCCAAAAACGAAGCTTAGGCGAAGCCGATCTCATGAAGTTCTGAAAGAACGAGTAAAAAAGTCAAGGCTCTATTCTTTAATCTCAATTAAGTTTTCAATAGGCATCGGCTCTAAGTGCTCATGCCAAAGCTCTTCAACTTTTCGTGTTGTCCTGTCAATTTGATAACACCTTGCTGCATCATCCGATTGATAAGTGACTTCAAAATATTTTTGATATTCCTTTATTTCATAAGAACAGCCTGTTTCAACTAATTCCCAGTAATTTTTAGTCATTAAAGCTAAATTTACTTTTCTTTCATCATCTCTGGTGAGCTTATATTTTCTGATATCAGGATTGTAATCACCGTAGTTAACCTGCGTGCCATTATCCGAAAAGCCAACATAAATAACATAAGTTTTATACAAGTTTTCTTTTGCTTTGTATTGAAACCCCATAAGGAAGTGCACAAAAATGGTATTGTCATCAGCCATAACTTTTGCATTTTTGTTTGCAATCGCTGAAGTATTTACTCCCTCCTCATTCAAAAATTCTAAAGCTTGTTTTATTATGTAATTTTTGCCTTGCGTTTTCATTTTAGTAATTTTTTGAGATACCATTGTTTGACAAAATAAAAATAGCACCGGGAGCAATAGTAGTTTTATCTTCATAACTATTTTGTTTTGGCCTAAATTTAGTAAAAAAATACCATTAGGTGCTTGCTTACCAGTTGCTTGGGCAAGAATAAGAAAATCAATTTGTTTACCCCGCCCCAAATGGGAGCAAATTGATTTTCTTCACACCCTTTAGGGACGGGGTAATTGAAGAAAACAATTTGCATTTAGTGATAGGCAAGTGCACAATCAGTTTTAAAAAAAACATCCATCTGAATTAGTATATTTGCAGGCTAAATTAAAAGTATACTATTTAATGAATGAGTATTTTCAATCAATTATTGTTAAAGCAACTGGGGCAAAGGAAGTATTAAAGGTTGAAGAAATTCAAAGTTTATGGAGCGGCTATGGAAAAATTCTGCGTTACCATCTGAAAGGCTCCGAGTTTGGCAGCGTGGTGGTAAAACATGTTCGATTGCCCGATCAAAACAAACATCCACGAGGATGGAACACCGATTTATCGCATCAACGAAAGTTAAAATCTTATCAGGTTGAAACTGCCTGGTATAGCAACTGGAGTAAATTTTGCGATGATAGCTGTAGAATTCCAAACTGCCTGGTGCTTGATAAACATGGCGATGAAGTTTTGATGGTATTGGAAGATTTGGATGCAAATGGTTTTCAGGAAAGAAAAACTGAAGTGGGGTGGACAGAAATTAAAGCTTGCTTAAAATGGCTGGCAAATTTCCATGCTACTTTTATAAATGAAGAACCAAAAAATTTATGGAAAATTGGCACCTACTGGCACCTTGATACCCGCCCGGACGAGTTAATGGAACTCAAAGATATTGAATTAAAAAAAGCTGCTAAACGAATTGATGATAAACTAAACGAAAGCCCTTTTCAAACCTTTGTTCATGGTGATGCAAAGCTGGCGAATTTTTGCTTTTCGGCAGATGGAAGTGAAGTGTCAGCGGTTGATTTTCAATATGTTGGCGGTGGTTGTGGAATGAAAGATGTAGCTTATTTTATAGGCAGTTGTTTATACGAGGAGGATTGCGAACGACTTGAAGACCAGTTGCTTAACTTCTATTTTAAAGAGTTAAGAAATGCAGTACTAAAAAAAGGTAAAGCTGTTGATATTAACGCACTGGAGCAAAACTGGCGCGAATTGTATGCTTATGCCTGGACAGATTTTCACCGTTTTTTGAAAGGATGGAGTCCCGGGCACTGGAAAATAAATAGTTATAGCGAAAGGCTTGCAAAAGAAGTGTTGGCTGAATTATATTAACCTGAGTTCGATATAAAATATATAACCTTTTTTTTATTCCATATCTAAAAATTGCTTTGGTTAAGGAAATCAAAAAAGAGGTTGTCGCAAAAGTCATTAAATTATTGGACATTGAGCACTTCGACAGGCTCAGTAACCAAGCTTGCCGAAGTACAGCGTCCAAAATCTAGTTTTGAGACAGCCTCTTTAGATCATATGCTTTTAAAAGCAATTAAAATTGCCGTAAAAATCTCACATCGTTTTCAAAATACAGTCGCAAATCTTTCACCCCGTATTTTAGCATTGCAATTCGCTCCACCCCCATACCAAAAGCAAAGCCAGTGTATTTAACGCTATCTATCCCGTTGCTTTCCAGTACATTAGGATCAACCATTCCACAGCCCAAAATCTCCAGCCAGCCTGTATATTTACAAACATTACAGCCTTTTCCTCCACATAAAGAACAGGAAATATCCATTTCAGCAGACGGCTCTGTAAATGGGAAAAATGATGGCCGTAAGCGGATTTCAGTTTCTTCGCCAAACATTTCTTTGGCAAAATACATCAAGGTTTGCTTTAAATCTGCAAATGAGACATTCGTATCAATGTAAAGCCCCTCAACCTGGTGAAAAATACAATGTGCCCGTGCCGAAATAGCCTCGTTTCGGAATACCCTACCTGGTGAAACTGTCCTGATAGGCGGTTGGCTGTTTTCCATCACCCTCACCTGAACAGAAGAGGTATGTGTACGTAGCAGTACATCAGGGTTCTTTTCAATAAAGAAAGTATCCTGCATATCTCGTGCCGGGTGCTCTTCGGGGAAATTTAATGCAGAGAACACATGCCAGTCGTCTTCAATTTCAGGTCCTTCGGAAATGGTAAATCCAAGCCTTCCAAAAATTTCAACTATTTCATTTCGTACCAAAGAAATTGGGTGACGAGTACCTAATGTTTCAGGATCGCCTGGTAAAGTAAGGTCAATTTTCACCTTTTCACCATCACCATCTTCAATATTTTGCTTTAAAAACTCAACTTTGTCCTGTGTTTTGTTTTTTAGGGTATTTAATACTTGCCCAAATTCTTTCTTTGCTTCCTTAGGAACATTCTTAAACTCGCCAAACAGCTCGGTTACAATTCCTTTTTTCGATAAAAATTTAATTCGGAACTGTTCAATTTCTTCCAAACTCTTTGAAGAAAACGCTTCTACCTCTTTAATTAAATCCTGTATTTTGTTAATCATTTTTTTTGTACTTAATGATTTTGTTATTGATTCAATAGTTAGCTTACACCAACCACAAATTAACTTTTTTTTATTTACCCCTACCCTAAAGGGAGTGAAAAAAATCAATTTGCTTCCACCAACTGGCGGACAGGGTAAACAAATTGTTTGTCTCTCTATTTATTTTAATACCTCCATTGAGATAATTTTTACGTCCACTTCAGGCCTATCTGCTGCATCAGTTTCCACTTCCGCTATTTTATCAATTACCTCAAGTCCTTCAATCACTTCGCCAAAAACGGTATAACCTCCATCTAAATGAGGGGTGCCACCAATTGTTTTATAAACCTCTTTTTGTTTTTCAGATAATTTAAAAGGTTTAATTTCCGGATGTTCAGCTTTACATTTTGCTGTTATTCCTTCAATAAGCACCTGTAAACCAGCCTGATCGCCAGCATTTTGTTTATCCATCACTTTTGCCTTTTCCTCCGGATTTTTAGCTAAATATTCCCTTATGTAGGGCATATAAGCCTGCGATTCATATTGGGCATCGAATTGGGCTAATTGAGCATCGTTATATTTTGTACCCTGAACAACATAAAACTGAGAACCTGATGACCTCTTTTGAGGATTTTGCTGATCGCCCAGCCTGGCTGCCGACAAAGCTCCTTTTTTATGAAAAAATTCTGGCCTGAATTCTGCCTCGATAGTATAACCAGGGCCTCCCGTGCCTAATCTTTGACCTTTTGTTGCATTCTTTGAGTCAGGATCACCAGCCTGAATCATAAAATCTTTAATCACACGATGGAAAAGTACTCCATCATAAAATTTTTCATTTACCAACTTAATAAAGTTCTTTTGATGAAGTGGGGTTTCTTTGTACAACAAAATTGTCATGTCGCCCATAGTTGTTTTAATTTTCACTTTTACATCGCCACCATTATTTTCAGGTTCAACAGTTTCTGCAACCTGAACAATTCCTGCTTTTGCTGAATTGGCAACAATATCTTGCTTTTCATCCGTGTTTTCGGCAACTTTTGCACTACAAGCATGAAAGAAAAATAAAACAAATGGTATCAACACTACTTTATATTTAAATAACTTCTTATTCATCACTGTATTATTTGTTAAAAATCGGAGGTCAAAATTAGGGGCAAAAAACCAGAAAACAAAATATTTAGCGCAATTGCCCAACAAGAAAAGTAAGAGAAAATCAATAAATTTTACCAATTGAGTGATCAACCTTAATCAAATTTAATTATCTTTGCTACCCTTTTAAAAAAACCTCAAGGAGGGATTTGAATCGCAACTTAAGCTCTCCTTTAAGAACATGGTTAATTTCATTAGCCTAACAATTTTTAAAGGGGCATTAGGGGCATTTAACTCAGTTGGTTTAGAGTGTCACCTTGACAGGGTGGAAGTCACTGGTTCGAATCCAGTAATGCCCACAAACTTATTTTTATCAGGCCGGTAAAAGTTGAATAGACTGTTTTTTGAGCAGTCTATTTTTTTTTGAATCTATTTTTCTCCCTTAAATCAGGTCTAGCTATATTTCTGAAAATTTGTATTTATACAAACAAATTTAGTCAACTGCTCAAGCCACAGGGCTTTTCATTTTTTGGTTATTCGCTATCACTCATGAGCTCCACTTCGTTATGGTTGACCAAAAAACGAAACAACTCAGGCAACGCCGAGCTCTCGCGGTTCTGAAAGAATGAATGAAAAAATCAAGGCTCCATAAAAGTTCAATTTTAATGAATTACAGTTTTTTTGCTCGCTCCCAATCTCAATAATATCTGCAAGAAGTCACTGGTTCGAACTTTTCTCATGAGCGGAGCGAGTAATCCAGTAATGCCCACAAACTTATTTTTATCAAGCCGGTAAAAGTTGAATAGACTGTTTTTTGAGCAGTCTATTTTTTATTTCCTATTTCTTTCAATATTATCTCGCATAGGTCGAATTCCAGAATTTTCGAAATTTTAACCAATTTCTCCAGGGTGACCCCCAATATGTCCCGTTCCATTTTATAATACCCGGCCTGCGAAACACCCAGTTTTTCGGCCATGTAAGCCTGCGAAAACCCTTTTATCTCCCTGATTTTTCTAATGTTCAATTTATTCATAGCCATTTAGTTTCAACACATTAATCTATGTTAATAAGCGAAACCCGAATTTATAACCATGTGTTCCCTGATTTTTTTGAAAAAAAATATCTTTTTTTTC
Organism: Bacteroidales bacterium; assembly: GCA_050291445.1. Classification (GTDB taxonomy): domain Bacteria; phylum Bacteroidota; class Bacteroidia; order Bacteroidales; family NBLH01; genus NBLH01. The sequence goes on from JBNKJW010000294.1 coordinate 15,225, forward strand.
TTCCCCCATAACAACAAAATGCTATTCTGCTGTCTTACAGCATTTTATATAAGACGACATAAAATGATTTTCATATGGAATTTTTTAAAACTTTCAAAATTTTTGCCCAATAAAATAATTACTGTCAGTAATTATTTTAAAAGCTGATTTTTAGTTCATTATAACATTGACTTCTAATTTTACACCACTAATTAAAAGTAGTTTGCAAATTTAATCTAATGTATTTAATGACTTAGGAAAACAGAATTGCACTGCACATTACTGATGAAGATTTAACAGAAAACCAAGATCGAACAACAATAGTAAAGAAGAGTAAATAATTTAGGGCTCAATTACTGTTGCAATATTACTCTAAACCAATCAAGCGTTCTTTGAAAATTTAAAATAACTTCCCCCCGGGCAGGCTGTCAACAGCCCTTTTTTTCAAACATACATTCAAGCCTGCCTGGGGAAACTTTCTAATCAAACCTGTTTAAAATCACTTAAACCGGCCCCCTGGCATTTGGGTTAGTGTGGCTTATGGGGCCGGTTTTAAAGCAAAAAACACCAAAAGAAAAGTTAATAAGTACCTAAACCAGTGCTTAAAGCATAAAAAAGGCAGCTAATAGCTACAAAATTGATGGAAAAAGGTACCAGGAGTACCTTAAAAGGCAGGTGATAATAAATTATATACTAAGCCAGCCTGGAATATTCTAAAACAGAATTCCATGATGGGTTTGTATATGCCGATCGACTAATAGTTTTGTTTTGTGAGTAAACGAACCTTCTGCTTGCAGAAGCTCTATGTGCCAAAAAAGCAAATATAACAAACCACATAAAACAAAACAATTACTAAAAGCGGTTCGGTATAAAACTGTAGGAAGTGATGAAGGTAAAAAACGTTGAAAGCCCACCTGGTTTAAAATACACTGGGGAGTGGTGGTTGCAATACTGGAAAAGTTTTAGTCAGCGAAAAACAAAAGTATGCACCGCCAAAAGCTGTATAAACAAAGATCTGGTTGGAGCTTTGGTAGAAAAAAGCAATGACAATGATAAAGCCACTTATGTGGTACCACTTTGCCAGCAACATAGAAAGGCCAATGATGAATTTGAATTAATTATTGGCACACGGCTGGTGTTGGTGGAGGCTGATTTGATGGTTTAAAGAGGGATTGAAAAAAAAGGTAAAACAACCTAAGAAACTTAAACATCTCAATTATGGATTTTGCAGATAAGATTACACAATTAACTGAAAAGGTTTTTATGCATAGCGAGAGGTTAATTGAGACAGTAAGGTATTATATTGAATAGTTATTACAATTAAACTGTTATAGTTTTGAGGAAGGGAAAATTATATAGCTGAAAGACAAAAATTTAAAAAAACAAAGGCAAAACATTCACTAAAATCTTTTGCTTTTCGACAAATTAACCTTAGCTTTGGATAGTGCCTGTTTGCTTTAGCTAACATGCATTACTAAAAATATAATTTAACCGAATTATTGTTTGTAATTAAATCATTTTACAAATGAGCCATCTTTCCGGATACCTCTATAACAACCATTTAAAAAATACTCCCTGGTATCAGTTTTATCCAATTAACAATGTTTTTTTAAAGGTTAAGCGAAAGCCTCCATAAATCTCTTGGTTATTATTGCCTTTATTTATTTTATTGCAAATTAACAACCTGACAATCAGCCACTTAACAGTATTCCACATTTGCAATAAAAAGGCTTAATTATTTGATATACCAAAAAACAAAAAAGAAACGCTCCAACCAATCAAACAATTAACCATTATAAAAAAGCAATTGATAATGAAAAAAAAAGAAGAAAGCTTTGAAATTGTAGACTTAACAGAGGCTGAGTTATATTACTTTGCCAAAACAGATGAAGAAAAGCGCAAAGTGGATGAAGTAATTAAAAGTTACCCGGTAAGAATAACTTCATATTTAAGGGAATTAATGACAAATTCAGAGGCGGTAAAAAAGCAATATCTTCCTTCGCCATTGGAGTACACTACACACGGAAGTCCAAAACCTTTTGAAGAAGGGAAAAAATCGTGCGAAACCTATGGAATGGAAAGGGTTTATCGCGACAGGGTATTGATTGCCCCACATTTTGATTGCCCTGCCTATTGCCGGTATTGTTATAAAAAAAGTCGTGTGCTACGTGGTAAACGCGGAATGACCTATGAAGAAATTGAAAGTGCTGCCAAAGAGCTTTCCACCCTCGATGAAGTGCGCGGTGTAGTAATAACCGGTGGAGAACCCCTAATGGTGCAGAAAAAACTGTTTTTTTTGCTCGATAAACTAATTGAATTAGATAATATTGCAGAAATAAGGGTAGGCACCAGAACCTTATTGAACTCGCCCCATATTTTTACCGATGAACTGGCTGACAAGTTTGCTTCCTATATCAGGCCCAACTTTGACGATCCTAAAAAAAGCAAATACCTTGCATTTAATGTGCATTTTAACAATATCGACGAGTTAACTCCGGCCGTACTAAAAGCCTGCCATAAGCTTACATCAAGAGGTATTACTCTTCGAAATCAGGCTGTTCTTTTAAAGGGTGTTAATGATGATGTTAAAGAAACAACCAGGTTATTTGCTACACTTTTAAAAAATAACATTGTAGTGTATTATTTTAATCACTGTATGCCGGTTGAAGGTGCAGATCATTTCAGAACATCTGTACAAAAAGGCATTAATATTTACAGTGAACTGTGCAACGAATCTTCTACTATTATTCCTAATTATGTATACGCCCCCCCTGGAGGGAAAATACATGTAGGTGTAGATACAAAATTGGTCTATAAAGAAATTGACGGAATAAAATACATAGAAACAGAAATGCCTTATAAAGTAGCCGATTTTAAAAGAATTACTAAAAAAGAACTGCCCCCGTTGCACGAGGCTACTCCCGAAGGGTTAATCAAATCAATGTACATAGATGGAAGTGATTGTTAATTAGAAACTTAAAAAAGAATGCAAAACAAAATAAAATTCTACGTAGCCTTAAGAGGGAATAAAAGACCACATGAATACATTGAATTAGCAAAGTACATTGAAAACCTGGGTTTTGATAGGATTTATGTTTATGATGATTTGATGTTTCATTCATCAAGTCAAATATTGCCATTAATTGCAGAACATACCAAAACAATAGAGTTGGGGCCTTGTCTGGTAAACGGATTTTATCGCCACCCTGCTATTATTGCACAAGAGGCGGCTTTTTTAGAAGAAATGGCCCCCGGAAGAACAGTACTCGGGATTGGCCGTGGGGCTTTTTTCGACTTTTACAACATGGATGATTCCGAAAAACACACCCGCCAGGGAGTGCTGGAGACGGGTGAACAAATAAAACGGCTGTTGAACGGAACAAAAGCCCCCCTTAAAGGAAATCTGTTTGAAGCTACAGAAAAGGCCTTTTTAAGGATACCAGAACCTGAGCATAAAATTCCGTTAGTGGTTGGAAGTTGGAATAAACAAATTGCTGAAATGTCGGGGACTTTAGCAGAAGAACTTCAGGTAGCTGAGGTTTGGACAACAGATTATTTACAAGAGTTAAAAAACAATTTTACAAAAGGGGATGCAACCTCTGAAAAAGTCTTTAACATTGGTGGGATGTCGTGCATTTCGTATGACAGGCAAAAGGCATGCAGTGTGGCGAAAAGAACCGGCGCTGTATACATTCCCTACCTCAACAGGCTCATCAGTAAGTATGGATACAATCCTAATGATAATTATTTCCAGGAGATTTTTAGACTGTCGAAAGAAGGAGAATACGAAGAATGTGCCAAGTTAATATCTGACCAGATTATTGAGCGTATAGCGCTGGTTGGAAGCCCTGAATCAATTGTCGGGCGCATACTTGATATCCATAAACAAGTAGGAATTAATGGTATTATGATGTCTCCTCCTTATGGAACAGGGACTATAAAAGAAAATCTTGAACTAATTATGAAAGAAGTAGTAGCTAAAATTAATCGTTAAATTTAGTTAAAGTATTTTTTTTGAATTATAAGTTTTGATAACTTTAATGAATACGAATTTAAATTTTAAAATCTAAGTTATGAGCAATGTACAATTAGATCAAACCAGCAAATCTGTCCTTGGTATTTTTGAAGGCTTTTTGCAATTAGAAGAACATCAGGCTATTGGTAATGAAATTCTTGATGTAGCCAAAAAAAATAGCATATCAAAACTTGTTATTGATACTTCAAATTTAAAGGTTATTAAACAAGAAACTCAGCAATGGATTGAAACAGATTGGTTTCCGAGAGCTGCCAAACAAGGAATTAAATTCATGGCTTTTATAATACCTCAGGATGTATTGGGTAAAATGTCAACCCAGCGAGTTAACCAAAAATCAGGAGGTATTGAAATTCAGCACATTTCTTCGAGAAGTGAAGCTGGAAAATGGATTAAGTATAAATAATGAAAGTTAATTTCAGACCTCCCGCTACTGCACAAATCATTCGCAAATTACCAAACGATACAATTGTGCAGTAGCAGAGTAGGTACCTATCTTTATCTTTTTAATCCTGGCCTTCTAGCCTGTTATCAATTGATAAAACACAGAATAACAAGAATTAACAAAACATTTTAAAACCGGAAAATGATCAAGTTTAATTAGCAAATTCCTCAAGTGCCAAACATACTATAATACTGATACTGAGCTACCAAATCAAATTTTACTTACTGGCATTTATTGTCAGATAATTGTATTTTTACATAAAAATCTTAAAACAAATAGCTTTGTGTAGTAAATGGGATCATATTCGGATAAAGAAATTTTAAGAGGGTTAAAAACCAGGCAGAGTAGTGTTGTTTTATTCATCACCAGGGAGTATTTGCCAGCTATCAGGCACATGATTAAAAGAATGGGAGGAAGTAACCAGGATGCCGAAGATATTTTTCAGGAGGCCTTAATCTCAATCCTGAAAAAGCTGGACGACAAGAAACTGGTTTTAACAGCCCGGTTTTCGACCTATTTGTACTCAGTATGCAAAAACCTGCGCTTGCGCCAGATAAATGAACATGAAAGAGAAAAAGAATACATGTATAATTACTTAAAAGAGGTTTATTATCCTGAACCAGGCATGCTCGTAACAAAAGAAAAGCAAGAAGAAAAGTTCAGGCATTACTTTAAACAATTAAGCAATGTGTGTAAAAAAATACTTGAGTATTATATTTTAAAACAACCTGTGAAAGAAATTGCCAAAGAGTTAGGAAATACCGAAAAATATGTGCGCAAAAGAAAATACGAATGTAAAAACAGGCTTGCAAAGCTGGTAATAGAGAATGGAGATAAATTATAGATTGATGTGTGCTTTATACCGAACCGCTGTTAGTAATTGGTTTGCTTTACAAGCTTGCAAACCAAAACTGCCAGTCGATCGGCATATACAAAGCCATTTTAAAATTTCAATATTTCAAACTGGCTTAGTATAAATAAAGTTTCTAAAAAATACGAAACTGTCTGGTTGATTAATCATCAATAGGTTATTGGTCACTAGTCATTATTTTCTCTGCTGTTAATTAACAAAAATAACTTAATACTTACTAAAAGTGGATGTATCAGAACTAATTATAAAACTGGCGGATGGAGAGCTTACAGGTAAAGAAAAAGAAGAATTGAAGCAAAAGCTCTACAACAACCCCAAATTAATGCAGGAATACCTGACCCACGTGCAGCTAAATACCTTTTTAAAAAAGGAGTTTGGTGTAGAAAACATAGAAGAGATAACAAAAGCAAGCCCCGAAGAAAAAAGCTTTGAGGCTGAAGAAGAGGCGCTTGAGAAAGGAGTATTTAAAGCAACCTTTGACCATGTAAAAGACTGGAACGAAGAAAAAAAAAACACCGGCAAAGCATACCTTGATGAATTGGAAGAATTTGTATCGTTAGGCTTAAAGGAAAAGAACGCAGAAATTAAGTTGGGCCAAAAGCAAAAACCTTTAGGAAAAAAGGCACAAATGAAAAAATGGTATTATGCAGTTGCAGCAGTAGCAGCAGTATTAGTTATTTCTTTTGGGCTAATTGAATATTTCAGCGCCCCTGCTGAGAACACAACGCTTTTTGCCCATTATTATCAGCCCTATCACTTTGTAGTTGAACAAAACCGAAGTGGCGATCCTCCAGTAGATTCAATAGTAAATGCTGCCACAGAATTATACCAATCAGGAAAATATGCTGAGGCATCAGGCCTGGCTAAAACAGTTCTTGACAAAGCAAATCAACATGTAAAAGCACGTTTTATTTTAGGGCTTACATTTATTGAAATAAAAAACTACACACACGCAATTGATGAATTTAATTGGATTCTGGATAACCATGATAGCTTTCATCTAGAATCGAAATGGTACCTGGCACTTTGCTATTTAAAGCTCAAAGAAAATAACAAAGCCTCCAAACTACTAAAAGAGCTTAGCCAATCAAAAAACTTTTACCAGGAAAGGGCTAAAGCAATCCTAGAACAAATGCCATAAGGTTATTGGCGCCTAGGAGAAAAATAGCTGTAAGAGGCAATAGTAATCAATACAACAAATAAGCCCAGCAGAATATATGCACGGTAATTACTGCCTTTTATAAGCGCTGAATGGTCACCCATTATAACCAGCCCGGCCCAGTATTTTGAATTGGCTAATTCGGGGCTGGCATTTTTTATATAATTGATTTTAGCCAATTGTAAGGCTTTATCTTTCGATTTTCCTTCGGCCAAATATTTATAAAAACTGCTCATAATAACAGCGCTCGATTCGTCATTAATCCTCCATAAACCGTGCACTACCGATTGAACACCAGCAAGGATAAAGCTTCTGCTCAGGCTCATCACCCCTTCTCCACTGTAAACACTGCCACCGCCTGTATTACAAGCACTTAGCACCAACATTGATGCTTTCATTGGAATGGTACTAATCTCGTAATTATACATTAGCGGGCTTTGCTTTTTGCCTTTAACCTGACTAAATGCCAGGTAGGAGTACTCATGGTGTTCTTCGTCGGCATTTGCATGCATGGCCAAATGGTATATTCCCTGGTGTTTTAAGTTAGCAGTAAAATTTATTTTAGTAGCTGAATCACCCATAAACGAAGTACCCTCAAAATGCTCTAAAATTGTCCGTATCTCGGTATTTGCATTTTTAAGCTCACCATGCAAATTACGCATTTTGCCTGTGATACCAGAATCATAAGCCGGGGCAAAAGCAAAAACTTTTGTGGTGCAATTTTGTGAGGTTATGTTTTTAGCAAGCAAACTGGAAGAATAAACATATGAAAATTGATAATCGTAGAGCAGATAGGGCAAACCGGCATAATTGATATATGTTTCATCATGGTAATCAGAAATAAGTGCATCAAACGACAGATAGGCTAATTTCTCATCAGGCACTATTATTATGTTTGAGTTTTTACTAATCTTATGTGGTTTAATCAATAACTCATACAGTAAAAACAGCTTTTTATTAAGACTATTGTATTCAGCCAGATTAGTAAAAGTAGCTGCCGACTGGTTCATTTTATTACGCGAAAAATCAATGTACTCCTCAAATGAACTATCAATATCCTTTTCGTGATACTTAATTTGATTTTGATCTATTACAAAGGCATAAAGCTTTCCTTTATTTTCGGTAATAAAATAGCTGTATTCAATCAACACATCACTTTTAGCCAGTTTATCCTGAATCTCAGACAAACTAAGTAACTCTGGTTTAGCAGTAAACTCAGAATAGATTGGATAATTTTTACTTAAATGCTGAAGTATATTTTCATACTTTTTATCTAAACTAAACAAAGTCGATTGCCATTGCTTAACTCTTTTAACATTAGGGTTTAATTGCTGGTTTTCATCAAATATAAGTTTTTCAAGAGCTGCAATATCTTGTAAAACATCGTTCTTTTCATTAATTAGGCTATCAGGTATATTGGTTGTCATTGCCTGATTTTGGTTCATTTCTTCTAACAGGATCGCCGCCTTACTAATTCTGGAAAACGAATAGGCTTTTTTAAGGTACTTTTTATTTTTGGTTAATTCGTAAAGTTTTAGCGCATTAGCTATTCCTGTTAAATAAACCTCTTTCTCATTGGCAGTAATATAAAGCTTACTTTCTAGTGAAACATAGCCTTTTCTGATTTTTTTTATTACCAAAACAGCCTTGTCTATTGTTTTTATACATAGATTTAACTTGTCTTTTAATCCCTTGCGATCATTTTGTGCCAACAGGATTAAAACTTCAGCTTTCTTTTTAAGGCTTCGCAACAATTGAATTTTTGAAAATGTGTTTTCTGTATCGGGATTTTCGAAAATATCTGTTGTATTAAAATTCTTTGAGTTAGAAATTAAGGACTTCTGATAAAATAAAATGGCCTGATCAAATTTATTCAGAGAAGTATAGTAGTCTCCTATTATTTGATACATTTCGGCAGTATTTGGATGTTTTGCACCAAAATTTTTGAGGTGAATTTTCAAAGCTTTGTTGTATAAATCATAAGCTTTGGAATAATTATTAGTTTCATGCTTTAGCTTACCATAGTCTTTATAAACATAGGCAAGTTTATAATATTCCTTTCCGTATTTTTTAGTTCTTATTTGAATACATTTTTTATAGTAATTCTCAGCTTTTGCGTAATCTCCTTTTTTACGTAAACAGTTTGCAAAATTATTATACGTTATATCTACTCCATCAAGGTTATATTTTGTAATAATGTCAATACTTTGTTGAAACGAATTCATTGCTTTAGAATAGTCTTTTTGTAAATAATACGTGAGGCCTATATTGTGGTAAGCATGCTCCTTTTCAATCATTTTTTTTGATCCGTCAAAATCAACAAAATCTACATTCTTTATTGATTCATTATAATATTCAAGCGCCTTTTTATAGTCCCCCATCAGTTTAAAAACATTTCCCAGGTTATTATAAAGTGAAGGAAGTTTGTATTTTAAATCTTCAGAATTCTGTAAAGCAATATTAACACCTGCAAAGTAATATTTTAACGCTTTATCATATCTTCCCAGTAATTTATTAATAATTCCTAATTCATTATAAACAGTAATTAAATTATCCTCCTTAATACCTTCTTTTTTTTCAATGATTTTCACCAAAAACCTTTCAGCACTAATAAAATCACCTCTCTTGAGAGCTTCACTAGACAGCATAAACAATTCTTTTGGTGATTTTGCCTGAACAAAATCATAAGTAAGAGTAAGGCAAAAGAGTATAATTAAACATCTTACAGCATAAAACTGCAACAGTTTACGTGATGTTAAAAAAATACCTGGTAACTGCATGGTTATAATTTGCCTAAACGCTTATAAACGATTGAATATAAATTAAAAACGTAAAAAAATGAAAAAATTCAATCGAACATCAGCAGAGTTAAAAAAAAAGTGAGGAACAAATTATCACATTTTTAGCAAACAACGAAAAACAAGTTTTAAATTATTACGAAATGCAACGTATTAAAGGAGGTGATGGTGAAGATGATAAAGACACCCACCAGGAGTGGGTTTAAAAGATAAGGACGCTACTCAATAAATAGCCTCCGAATTTAATTTTTATGGTATTTTTTAGGTTTAATTAGGGCCTGCTGAAAAAGTCAGAGGTGCATTAGCTACAACTTAGCAAAGCGAAGATGTATAAGAATACTTCGAGCTGAAGCTAATGAAGTAGATGATGTGCCTCTGGCTAGCGTAATAATCATTCGTTTTTTGTTACTTGAAGATAAAGTTAATGCAAGGAAAAATTACTGTTTTTTTAAACTCTTTGCACTTTTTCACAACTTTTTTCATGTAAATGTTTAATTTTAATAGGCTTAGGCGTTTTTCAGCAAGCCCTAACTACTATGTAATTTCATCAAGCTTATGTATAAAAAAAGGTGTGAAGTATACACACCTTTTTTTATGAACAATTTGAACTTATAAAATAGTTCCTGTATTATCATCAAATGATAAAGTAATAACCTGACCTGTAGTTACAGGAATAGCTGGAGGATCTCCACCATCATTCCTATATTCAATAACACTTCCATTGATAACAAATTCAGCTTGCCACCAGTCTGGAATCCAAGCATGGTCAACATACATCCTTAAATTTCCATCAGCAGGGACAGATGGGGAGGTAATTGTTTTAGCAACATTGTCAACAGTAAATAGATTTGCAGGTACTTCTGTTGTCCATCCGCCAAATGCATCTCCCATACCATAAACTTGAGGTGCTTTGACAGAAACTTTAACATCACCACCACGCAAATCAACAACAACCATATGCATTCCACTTGTTGCAATAGACATATTTCCACCATTATCAGAAACAGCCACACCATTGACATCAAACTCAGTAACTTCAGCATAACCTAAATTTGGTGAATTCCAATTGGCTGCAGATATTTTAAAGCCACTACCTCCAGTAATGTGACAAATTTTCCAGTAAAGACCATCATTTCCGCCCGCAACCTTGTGAAATAAAGCTTCATCTGCATCCGCAGCAGTTCCAGGTTCTGTCCACCCATAAGCTGTTGCATCACCAACCATGTACAGGGCATCAGGGTATTGAGAAACAGTTGCAGTAAAAGCATTTTCACCACCTAAATCTAAGGTAACATTCCATGTACCAGCACCAGGTGTAGTTATATTATCACCTGTAGATACAATAAGATTATTCAAATCTCCACCAAAGTCAATTACCCAATCGTTGTTGACCCTGAATTTATATGTACCAGTTGCTAAGAAATCTACTTGTCCTTCCCATTTTTTAGACACTATGTTGTAAACTAAATCAACATCAGTACTCCATCCACCTGCCTGAGCATCTCCAATTACTCCTATTGTTGTAATAAGTGATAGAGTTACAGTTTCATTTGCTAAATTAAATCTTATTTCGTAAAATCCTGGTCCAGAATAAGTTGGCTCATCAATAGACTTGATATTGTCACTACCACCTGCAATTACTGTTCCTACATTGCTGCCATCTCTACCCCAGGCATTGTCCCATGAGTCTCTAACTGGGAGAATTTTAAATTCTGCTGCATCATCTAAATATTGATATCCTACATGTATATCATCACCCAAATTAGCTAAATATAAGCCATGGTTATTCCAACCATTTATAGAACCTACCAAGAAGTACTCATCTGGTATAGTGTTTAGTGTGATTTCTTCGCCATAAACCATACCTCCAATTGAAGTTGCATAAGCTCTTATATAATATGTTGTACCAGGCATTAAGTCAGTAATAGCAGCTGAAAAGCTTCCATCTCCAGAACCTAAAGTTACTGTGTTGTCAGAAATTGTTGGCTCTTCAGTGAGTGACCAACAAAAACCTCGTTCAGTAACACTTGCATCGGAACTTTGAGCTGTTACTGTACCATAAACAATTGCAGATGTTTTCTCAATATCCTTAATACTATCTGTTGAGATAGTTGCAAGACCGTTTGCGGTTGTAAAATCAGCTTCTTCACCATAGGTTACTTCACCATTTGAGATGGCATACGCTCGAGCATAATATTTAGTTGAAAGCTCAAGTCCCTCAGCAGTTACCCAATAAACCGCTTCTTCCGGATTTTCAACAGATGCTTTGTTTCCATCAATTGTTGGGTTTGCAGCAGTACCCCAGCAAACTCCGTATTCAGTATAATCACCTGCTACAACTATACCACTTAATTCAGCAGTGGTGGCAGTAATATTTCGAACCCCCCATGTATCCATTTGCGAAGGCAAAGTCACAGGAGCGTCTTTTTTACATCCGGCAATTAAAACCAGCACTGCAAAAAAAGTACCTATTATATTTAAAATTTTAATTTTCATAGTTATGTATATTTTTTAATTTTAGCTACCTGTTAATCTAACAGGTAGCATATAAATTATTAGTTTTTAACGATTTCATATGTACCAGCATCATCGCTTAAAATAGTGAAATAAACTGTATAGTTTCCTGATTCAGCAATTGGAATATCGTTACCAACACCACCTTGTTGTAAATCGCCGGATAATCCGCCTTCTTCTCCATCAGCAAGCCCCATATTCCAAGACCAACCATCGTTTCTTCTAAATTTGATATATTTCCCACCTTCCAAATCAATAGTAATAAACCACCGTTTAGTTTCTGGATCATAATCCATATCTTGGTCATCATCCCAGCTACCCGTTGCATCACCTACAATAGCAATAAAATATTCTACAGGATCAAATGTTAAACCTATAATATCTGCTGATAACATATGCCAACCAGCGTTATTGACTGAAATTCCAGCTCCATCTTCTTCCAGTGTTCCGCCAGCACCACCATAAGATGTGGTGGTTTCAGGATCAAGCAGAGTAAATGCCTGCGCAGGATCTAATTTCACCAATCCTTCATATTTTCCATCACTTCCAGGAGAAACAATTTTTTGAGTCATTCCTGAACCTATTAAATCCAGGCGCAATAAACCATACAATGTTACATTTGAAGTTTGAGTAGTTGAGGTATACTCAAAAGGAGCTGAACCAGTACCAGGGGCACCTGTTCCTGCATCCACAGTTAAAATTGAGCGAAGCCTAAAATCAACTGAGCTGGTTGCATCTTCAGGAAAAGCATCCAGTAATTTTTGATTCAGTTCATTTACCGTAAATTCTATTGCTGTGCATGTTGCACCATTATATAGTTCGGTAATATTTTCGAAACCGTCACCTGCTGGGCAAGCTTCAAGGTAATAGGTTGCTGAAGCTGCAAATCCAGGATCTACTGGTGTTCCAGCAAAAGTCAAAACATTTGTTCCATTATCTCTTGCAAGTGCAAGGTCTGCAGGCAACTGCAAAACAGGTGCAGTTACACTTTCTTTCATTGTAAGTTCAGTTCCTTCCTTCTCACAATTTGAGAAAAGACCAATGAACCCAATTAAAGCTATTATTATAAATATATTTTTCTTCATTTTTTCAAAATTTTAGCAGATTAATTATAATCCGGATTTTGTTCCATATTTGGGTTGGCTGAAATTTCATCACCAGGAATTGGGAAAATGTCTAAGTGACTACTTGTAGAAGCTCCATTAAAAGAGTTACCTTTCCATTGCCAATGATAAGTTCCACTAGTAAACTGACCAAAACGAACCAAATCAGTACGTCTTTGTGCTTCGTAGTAGAATTCCCGTGCTCGTTCATCCAAAATAAATTGTGCTGATAGTTCATTTGTAGTGATGTTGCCATTGGTATTGCCATAAGCCCGCTCTCTGATAGTATTGATATCATCAACAGAAGTAGCATCGTTTCCAAGTCTGAAATTTGCTTCGGCTCTCATTAGAAGGGCATCAGCATACCTGAAAATTGGAAAATCAGTAGAAGCAAATGCTGGGCTGTAATTTGCAGCCTGCGAACCATCTGCATTTTTAGCAGTAAACTTATAAACCCCAATACCATAGTCGCCGCTTGAAGAAGGAGCAGGTATATCAATATCTGCCTTTTGCCTTAGGTAGACTCGATTATCAGGGCATTGGGCAAAAATAGTATCATTAGGATCAACATTTCCGCTATAAGTTGCTAATGTATCAACCAGGATATTCATTAAATCTTTTCGTGCTCGATTACCATTCCAGTTAGTATTTGATGTTAGGCCATGATAATCCTCAGCCCTTACATAAGTAGCATCACTACTTGATTCAATAATAAAGGTAGTTCCAACATACCCTTGAGTATTAATGCCATCTTGTTCCCAAGCAAAAATCATTTCAGGATTGGTTCTACCGTCATTATCTGCACTAAAGTTTTGTCTATAGTTAGTTGCTAATGAGTAAGCTCCGCTGTTAATTACTTTATTGGTGTAAATTATGCAACTATCCCATTTTGCTGTCCCTGTATATATTTCAGCATTTAAATAAACTCTTGCTTGTAGCATCCAGCATGCTCCTTGATCTGCTTGTGTGGAAGATGTTCCTGCCGGAGATAAGTCATTTTCAATGGCTTTTAATTCAGTTACAATGTAATTGAATAAATGAGCTCTTTGGATTTGTTCAGGATAGTATTTACCAACTCCATCTGCTTCAGTTGTGAAAGGAGGGTTGCCGAATAAATCCATTAACCAGTAATAAGCCAATGCTCTTAAAAAGCGTGCTTCTGCTCTATATCTCACTACATCTGCATCGGAATTTCCTGCAGTAACATTTAAAAAGTCATTAGCATAAGTGACACTTAGGCTTAAACGTTGATACAAAGCAGTTAAAAATGGGTTTTGAGGACTCCATGTTTGAGTATTTAAATCGGCAATACCTATATCACCCCATGCACAAATGGCTTCGTCAGTGGTAATTTCCTGAAGGTTCCAAAGTGCCCTCATGGTTGTGAAAAAGTTTTCATCCGAAGCAGAAATGTCAGCACCAGCCTCTCCACCCTGTCCAGGAATAATAAAACTGGCATAAATTTTCCCTAGCACTTGTTTTACATATTCCGGATCATCATTTAAGTTCCCAGACAAAATAGAGCTAGGATCTTTGGGTGTTATATCCAAGTCTTTCACACATGATGTTATCATTAATGCTGAAAGAAGTATACTTACTATAATATATTTTTTCATGTCTATCTTAATTATTAAACTATTAATAGGTTAAACTTAGGCCCAACATAAAGGTGCGTGGCCGTGGATAGAAGTTATTGTCTATTCCGGGGACACCATCAGTATAGCCAACTTCAGGATCAATACCTCTGTATTTTGTAATTGTAAATACATTTTGAACAGTAAAACTAATTCTTGCGTTTAATTTATCAACAATATTATCAAAGTTGTAGCCAGCACTTATGTTGTCTAATTTAAGGAAAGATGCATTTTCTACAAAGTAATCACTGGTAAATTGACGTTTTACAAATTTAGTGTCACTTAAATAGGTGGGCATGTTTTTCCAGTAGCCAATTTGTTGCATTTGATCATAAGAAGAACCTGCTGCAACAGCATTGTATACATAGTTACCAATATTAGCCCTTGTTGAGGCCGACAAATCAAATTTTTTGTAGTTAAATCGGAAAGAAAAGCCTAATGTGTAATCAGGAACGGGATCATTATAGATGTACTTATCTTCATTATCACCATTTACCACACCTCCTTGTCCTGAAATATCCTCATACAAACCTTCAATTGGGTTACCATTAGCATCATAAATCTGCTTGTTTACAAAGAATGAATAGGCAGGGTATCCAACTCGGGTCACCTGTTTTTGACCAGTCATTGCATCACCATATAGAATTCCAATGAATTCTGGATCGTCACTTAGTAATAGCTTAGTAATTTTATTTTCATTATAGGTAAAGTTCAACCCTATTTGTAAAGACATATCTTCAGTTGAAAGAGGAATTACTTCTAAAGCTACTTCAAAACCTGTATTTTCAAGGCTACCAACATTTGTTATCAAGGTGTTGGAAAAGTTGCTTCCACTGGGGATGGTTACTTCATTAATCAGGTCTTTGGTTTCTCTCATATAATAATCTATCGAACCAGTAATCCTATCATTCATAAAACCAAAGTCTAAACCAATATTTTGAGTGGTTGTTTCTTCCCATTTTATATCTGGGTCGTAAGCTTCCGGGCGTAATGTTGGCAAATACTTACCATCAATTGGATAATAATTACTTGATGTTGCTAAAGTATATATTGCCTGTGCCGGATAATCACTTCCTGTTATATCTTGCTGACCTGTAATACCCCATCCTAAACGCAATTTTAAATTGGTTACAAAATCAACACCCTTCAAGAAGGATTCTTCTTTGATTTTCCATGCAAATGCAGCTGATGGGAATATGCCCCAACGGTTGTCTTCCGCAAATCTTGATGAACCATCATAACGAACTGTTGCTGTTAATAAATATTTGTCCATCAAAGTATAATTTAAACGACCAAAGAAAGAAACCAGGTAGCTTTCAGTAAAAAACTGAGTACTGTCAGACATTTGGTAAGGATTTTCAGTATCTTCTATACCTCTTGAATAGTTGTCTTTTTCACGTTGAAACCATTGCCAAGAGTAACCACCAGTAACATCAATGTTACTTTTAATTGAGCTAATATCTTTTTTATAATTTAGGTAGAAATCAATCAAACCATTACGATTGGTTCCATGGTAATCCTTCAACCTTCCGTTTGCTAAAGGTGAAACAAGCGTGGATGGCGAAGTTGCAGGCCTGTTGTCGTGGCCTTCACTTTCAGTATAATCACTTGCCATGTTTAAGTTGGCTTGTAATTCTGGTAAAAATGGCAGTGTGTAATTAATCTGAAGGTTTCCCACTACCCTTTTTACATCTGATTTGTCATTTGACTCGACCAATTGTTCAACTGGGTTAGATGTTCCAAGGTTTGCACCATAAGTTGGCCATTGAAAGTAATTAGCTGTTTCTGGAGTACCATCAAAAACTGGTTGTGTTGGATCCATATTAATTGCAGAACCAATTGCCCCATCATCACCAAAATTATACTTGCTAAGCATTGCTTTACCACTAATGTTTACTTTCAATGTATTGTTTAAGAAAGTTGGGTTTAGGTTTACAGAACCTGTGAACCTTTGCATCTCTGTATTTTTTAGAATACCATTTTGGTCTGTATATCCAACAGACACCCTATATGGTAACAGCTTATATGAACCGGCTACACTAATGTTATGATTATGTGAGACAGCAGTGCGGAAGATTTCTTTCTGCCAGTCTGTATCTGTATTTCCAAGTACATCGTATGTGTTTACATCATAAATGTCTCGGTTGTTAAAAGCAATTTGTCTAAGTTCATCACCAGAATAAACATCGATGTAATCGACTGGAGTTGAAATTGATGTGCTACCATTGTATGAAATGGTCATATCATTACCTTTTTTTCCTTTTTTAGTAGTGATTAAGATAACACCATTTGAGGCTCTTGATCCATAAATAGCTGTAGCCGAAGCATCTTTTAAAACAGTAAATGTTTCAATGTCGTTAGGGTTAACAAATGATAAAAAGTTGGCTTCCCCTCCAATAGTGTTATTATCAATAGGTACTCCATCAACAATAATTAATGGATCGTTTGATGCTTTTAAAGAAGAGCCTCCTCTAATTCTGATAGTTGCGCCACTACCAGGAGCACCTCCTGAATTTGTAATAACAACTCCTGCGCTTTTACCAACTAATAAATCTTGTGGAGATGTAATATTACCTTTATTAAAGTCTTCTGAGCTTATTGCGCTTACAGAACCAGTTGCATCGCCTTTTTTTACTGTACCATATCCAATCACTACTACTTCATCAAGACCTACATCTGATGCTTGTAGTGAAACCATTATACTGTTTTGAGCTCCTACTGTTTGCTCTGAGGCAACATATCCAATGTATGAAAATACCAATACATCTGTATCAGCTGCTTGGATGGAGAATTTTCCATCAAAATCTGTGATTGTCCCTTGTGTGGTTCCTTTAACAATCACATTTACACCCGGAATGGGATTACCATCCCCGGCATCTGTTACCTGACCTGTTATTGTACGTTGCTGCGCATACGATAAATTCGCAATTGCAATAGCAGCAATCATCAATAAAAGCCTTTTTAACATACCATAATAATTTTCCATTTGCTTTTCAAAATTTAGGTTAAATTACTTATTAATTTCAATTAAAAAGTGTAATCTCTCTCAGGTTACTTTTAATTAAAACTGATACTCTTTTTGTTAATAATTCATTGATTAATTGTTAATTCAATTTTAAATTTAATCAAGTCAAACCTATGAAAAAAAATATCCGGGTGGGTAAATTTTAACTGTTTAAGTGCCAATTTTTTAATGCAAACGACTTCGCAAACGTTTGCAAAAACTGTTGACAAATTTTCGTATTTCTTTGAAATGTAAGGTATTGTTTATTAATGTAAGGATTTGTTGCTTGGTGATTTTACATTTTTTAACATTTTCAGGTTGTTTTTTATCCAAAGATTTTTGCAGATGTTCTCAGCTATTTTTCAAGATTTTATTTGTATTTATCTACGTTCATCAGTGGATAATGAATACTGTTTGGGTAATTCTTAATCTACTCATTAATAGTTTATTGTAGGTCTTTTTGGCTATCCTGATTAGGGATTTATTTGTGTTTACTTAGGCTTATCTGAGAATAATAAATAAGACCGCTGGTTTTATTCCTTGATAAATTATCACAGGTTATCACAGTTTTTTTTATATTCGCTTAACAAATTTTAACCATTATTGACCAGGAGGTGGAGAGGGTTACTTTTTAAGATCTAACCGCTCACATCTCACATCTATAATTAAATGGCTGGCAGACAAATAACCATAAAAGACATTGCCCGTGAATTGGGGATTTCACCTTCGACTGTTTCAAGGGCTTTAAAAAATCACCCTGATATTAGCAAAGCAACCAAGAATGCAGTGAATGAACTGGCGCGTAAATTAAACTACAAACCCAATGAAATTGCACTAAGCTTAAAGCACAGCAAGAGTAATATTATAGGTGTTATTGTTCCTGAGGTGGTACATTATTTTTTCTCATCAGTAATTAGTGGGATTGATGATTTAGCTTATGCCAATGACTATAATGTAATGGTGGCCCAAACCACCGAAAACTTTGAGCGCGAAGTGCATTCTGTACAAGGTATGCTTTCGAGCAGGGTGGCCGGGTTATTGGTTTCAGTTTCAAAATCAACACAATCGTTCGAACATTTTCATACGCTTGAGCAAAATGGAATCCCTATTGTTTTTTTCGACCGGGTTTGTGCCGAAATCGAAACCGACAAAGTAGTGGTTGATGATTTTGATGGTGCCTACCGTGCAGTGGAGCATTTAATAAAAACAGGTTGCCGAAAGATAGTCCATTTTGCAGCCGGACAGCATTTATTAATAGGTAAAAACAGGCAAAACGGCTATCTGCATGCTTTATATAAAAATGGAATCCCTGTAGATGATAACCTGATTTTTAAGTGCGATAATTATAACGAAGCTGCTCATTTAACCGAAAAATTAATACGATCGGGCAAAGTTCCGGATGCGATTTTTGCTGTAAATGACATGACTGCTTTAGGTGCTTTGTCTACTATTAAGGCAATCGGTTTAAAGGTGCCTGAAGACATTTCAATAATTGGTTTCACCAATGGTTTAATTTCTACCATGAGCGAGCCTCCTTTATCTACCATTGAACAACATGGCTATGAAATGGGGCAGATAGCTGTTAGGTTATTGCTGAACCGCCTGTCGAAAAACGAGGAAGATTATACTCCTGAAATACGTGTTTTAAAAACCGATTTGGTTTTAAGAGGAACAACAAAAAACTTACAGGAAGATAAGCTGGGTAAGGGTTTATTGTATTAAAACCTATTTGTATAGACACACCGCGGTGTGTCTATACAAATAGGTTAGCATTTCTTTTTTTTGTAAATAGTAGTTGTCATAATAAACCGCTTTCGTAAACGTTTGCATAGATTTCATAGTTTTTCAAAGAAATTTTTTTAACATTTTTTTGAAATTTTCTTGTTTTCTTCCGTAAACGTTTGCAATCGTATTTTCATGACACAATTTGCTAATATTCAATACATTTTGTTCTGCAAAATCAGGATTTGGAATTTGTTTATTGCTTTTTTTTTCATTTCTTAGTCGTCTCTCTCAGTTACTTTTAATTATTTATTTGTTATTCAATTTTAATATTAAATAACAGATCTTGAACATCCTGTTTAGATTGTTGCTTTAGCAGTTGATGCAGGATGTTATACCAAGTTGAGTTTAATCGTAAAATTTTGAATTGGAATAATTTGATACAATGCCAAAGCAATTCATTTTAATTTCAGGAATTTGTGAACTGAAATTAAAATGAATGCAAATTGGTATTAAATAATTAAAGGTAAATAAATGAAAAACAAACCCCAATTAAGTTTTTGGCAAATCTGGAACATGAGTTTTGGCTTTTTAGGCATTCAGTTTGGTTTTGCTTTACAAAATGCTAATGTCAGCCGAATTTTTGAAACACTTGGTGCAGATTTAGAAAAAATTCCAATTCTTTGGATTGCTGCTCCTGTAACCGGCTTGTTGGTACAGCCAGTAATTGGGCATATGAGTGATAAAACCTGGGGAAAGCTGGGGCGCAGAAGACCTTATTTCCTTGTTGGGGCCATTTTGGCATCAATTGCTCTTTTAATTATGCCAAATTCTCCTGCACTATGGGTTGCGGCTGGTATGTTGTGGATAATGGATGCATCCATAAATATTTCAATGGAGCCTTTTAGGGCTTTTGTAGGTGATATGCTTCCATCAAATCAGCGAACAACAGGATTTGCTATGCAAAGTTTCTTTATTGGAACTGGTGCTGTAATAGCCTCAGCATTACCTTATATATTGACTAATTGGTTTGGAATAAATAACATTTCGCAAGCAGGAAGTATTCCTTCATCTGTAAAATGGTCTTTTTATATAGGAGCAGCGGTTTTTATTACTGCTATTCTTTGGACTGTTTTTCGTACAAAAGAATATTCACCTGAAGAAATGGCTCAGTTTGAAGTTGAAAAAGCTAATGATGAAACAAGTTCCGAAACTGAAATTGGTGTTAGTAAATTTATTCGGGTAGGAGTGGTTAGTTTATTGTTCGGTGCAATTTTAACCGGAATGTTCGCCCTGCTTGAATATGAAAAGGAACTGTTCATCTTTTCAATCGGTTTGATTGTTTTTGGTTTTGTTGAACTATTTGCAGGTTTCTTGTTTGCAAAGAACAGTAAAAGTGGGTTTGTCGAAATCATCACTGATTTTAACACCATGCCAAAAACAATGGTTCAACTTGCATTTGTTCAATTTTTTTCGTGGTTTGCTCTTTTTGCTATGTGGATTTATACTACAGCAGGGGTAACCTCGCACATTTATGATATGAAATTGAACAAAGGTGACATGGTTGTATTTGAACAATCGTTTAAAAATATGGCTGCTGAATCTGAAAAAAACAGTGAATTTGAAAAACTATCAGACGATGTTAAGAAGCTATCAGCTAAAATTGACAAAAATGAAAGTGCAGCAGTCAGCATGAAATTGGTGAAATTATTTCTTGAACATAAATCAAATGTTGATAAGGGGCTACTTGCTAAAATAGAACATATTGAAAAAGAATACAATGATGGTGCTGATTGGGTTGGTGTTTGTTTTTCTGTTTATAATGGGGCCGCAGCTATTCTTGCATTTTTTCTGATGTTTTTGGCTAAAGTAACAAACAGAAAAATAACACATTCAATTTCTTTGGCTATTGGTGGTATTAGTTTAGCCTCTGTATTTTTTATTGGAAATTCTCTTCTGCTGATCATTCCTTTTTTAGGAATAGGTCTTGCCTGGGCAAGTATTTTGGCTATGCCCTATGCTATCCTTACGGGTTCTTTGCCTGTGAAAAAAATGGGGACTTATATGGGGATATTTAATTTCTTTATTGTGATACCTCAAATTCTGGCAGCAAGCCTGTTGGGTTTTTTTGTCATGCAATTATTTGAAGGAGAGGCTATTTATGCGCTAATGCTTGGAGGGGGGGCTATGATTGTTGCTGCTGTTTTAGTTGTTTTTGTAAATGATAAAGATTAATAGAAAAGGATGATTAAAGCATTAATATTTGATTTAGACGGAGTGGTAGTGGATACAGCAAAGTATCATTACCTGGCATGGAAAAAACTGGCACATGAACTGGGTTTTTTCTTTTCAGAAAAAAATAATGAAAGATTAAAGGGGGTTTCGAGGGTTCGGTCGTTGGAGATTTTGCTTGAAGTGGGTGGAATTGAATTAGATGAGCAGACAAAAACCGATTTGGCAACTAAAAAAAATGCCGATTACCTGGAATACATTATGAAAATGACCCCGGATGAAATTCTGCCTGGGGTGATTGAGATGCTGGAATCGGCAAAGCAAAAAGGGCTAAAACTGGCAATTGGTTCAGCAAGTAAAAACGCTCCGGTTATTTTGGAAAAAGTCGGCTTGCTTAGCTACTTTGATGCCATTATTGATGGAAATAAAGTAAGTAAAGCAAAGCCCGATCCTGAAGTTTTTCTAAATGCGGCTAATGAATTGGGTGTAAAACCCGATGAGAGCATTGTTTTTGAAGATGCAGAAGCTGGTATTGAGGCTGCACTTAACGGAAATATGCATGTTGTTGGTGTTGGTGACGAAAAAGCACTTGGCAAGGCAAACATTGTAGTTCCTGGATTTAAGAATGTTGAGTTAGCTACTTTTCTTAAACTTGGGGAAGGATGAAGGTTATGGGTTAGTAGTTAATGATTTTGAGTCATTTAGCTGAATAACAAACAACGAATAACATTAACAAATAACTAAAAAGAAGTGAAAACATATTACAAAACCGACGAGTGGAATATTATTGAAGAAGGTTTTTCACCGGAAGAACATAAAAAGTCGGAAAGTATTTTTAGTATTGGCAACGGAAGAATTGGCCAGCGCGCTAACTTTGAAGAAAAATACAGTGGCACCAGTTTGCAGGGAAGTTATGTTGCCGGTGTTTATTACCCCGACAAAACACGCGTAGGATGGTGGAAAAACGGATATCCTGAGTATTTTGCCAAGGTGCTGAATGCTCCTAACTGGATAGGTGTAAATGTAAATATCGAAGGCGAAGATCTGGACTTGGCTAAATGTAAAGTGAGCAATTTTAAGAGGGTGCTTAATATGAAAGAAGGTTACCTTGAAAGAATCTTCAACGCTGAGCTTAAAAACGGCAAAATTGTTAAAGTGCATGCAAAAAGGTTTGTGAGTATTGATAATCCTGAACTGGCTGCCATAAAATATTCGGTAACTCCTTTAAATTTTGATGGAAAATTAACTTTCACCCCTTATATTGATGCTGATATTAAAAACGAGGATGCCAATTACGATGAAAAATTCTGGTTGGAAGTTGATAGAAGCGTTGGTGAAAGGGAAGGCTTTATTGTCACTGAAACCAAAAAAACACATTTTCATGTTTCAACCGGAATGAAATTTAATATTACCCGGGATCACGTAACAAGTGTTGATTATGATTTAGCGACTAATGAAAAGGAAAAATATGTTGAAAATATAGCTAAAATTGATTGCAAAAAAGGTCAGGAAATTGTCCTTTATAAGTACGTGGTAGTTCTTTCATCAGAATATCATGAAAAAAGTGAAATGCTTGAAAAAACGAAACAGCTTGTAAACGAAGCTGCTTCAACTGGTTTTGAACGATTATTGAATGCTCATATTCAGGTTTGGGATGATAAGTGGAAAGAAAGCGACATTATTATTGAAGGGGATCCTGAAGCACAACAAGGTATCCGTTTCAATATTTTTCACTTAAATCAAACATATACTGGCGATGATGAGCGTTTAAATATTGGCCCAAAAGGTTTTACAGGTGAAAAGTATGGGGGTGTAACTTATTGGGATACAGAGGCTTATTGTCTTTCGTTTTACCTAAGTACTGCTGATGAAGAAGTTGGCCGAAACCTGGTGAAATACCGCTATAAACATCTTGAAAAAGCCATTGAAAATGCCCAAAAACTAGGTTTTAAAGGTCATGCTGCTTTGTATCCAATGGTTACCATTAATGGCAAAGAGTGCCATAACGAATGGGAAATAACCTTTGAAGAAATACACCGAAACGGGGCAATTGCCTACGCTATCCTGCATTATGTAAAATACACCGGTAATAAGGCTTATTTGGCAGAATATGGACTTGAAGTACTAATGGGTATTTCAAGGTTCTGGGCACAAAGGGTCAGCTTTTCTGAAGAAAAACAGCAATATGTAATGCTCGGCGTAACCGGCCCCAATGAATACGAAAACAATGTAAACAACAATTGGTATACCAACTATATCGCAAAATGGACCTTAAGTTATACCATTGAAGTACTTGATTTTGTGAAGGACCAATACCCTGATAGGTACCAGGAAATTGTTAATAAATGGGAGTTTAATGAAGGCAGCGAAATCAAACTCTGGAATGAAATAATTAACAAAATCTTTTTACCCGAAGATGCCAAAAGAAACGTTATTTTGCAGCAGGAAGGTTACATGGACAAGGAACAGATTATGGCTGCTGATTTGGAGCCATCTGAACGTCCAATAAACCAGGTTTGGTCTTGGGATCGGATACTCCGTTCCTGTTTTATTAAGCAGGCAGATGTTTTACAAGGGCTTTTCTTTTTCGAAAATGATTTTGATGAGGAAACAATTGCGCGTAATTTCGATTTTTACGAACCACGTACAGTGCACGAATCATCATTATCTCCATGTGTACACTCGATCATTGCAGCTAAAATAGGCAGAAAAGAGAAGGCTTACGAAATGTATTTGCGCACAGCCAGGCTCGATTTGGATGATTATAATCATGAAGTTGACGAAGGCCTTCACATTACCAGTATGGCAGGAAGCTGGATGTCAGTAATTTATGGATTTGGTGGCATGCGGGTTCATGAAGATGCTTTACATTTTAATCCCTACCTTCCAACTGAATGGGATGCATTTTCTTTTAAAATAAAATACCGCAAGGCATTATTGAATGTTCGAATAACAAGAAAAGAAATTGAGCTATCAAACAATGCCAATGCTGGCGTAAATTTGGTTGTTAAGGGGGAGGAATTTCATCTTGAACCCAGCGGAAGAATTACATTGACTAATAGCTAATTAGTTCATTTTTAACTTGTTCGCGATTGGCTTTGACTCGTTCCAATTTTAACAATACGAGTGAATTTATAAAGTTTCTATAATTGTTGGTTAATAATCAGGCTAGGATATAATTCTAGCCTGATTTATAAAAATTCAAAGTTTAAAACAAAAACAAATGAAAAAAATACTATTGTTTATCTCTATGATGATTTTAGCGAATCTATTAATTAGCTATTCATCATGCAATAATGCAACACAAGAACAAACCGTTGATCAAAAAGACACTGGTCAATTTTTGGTAAAACACCCCGATTGGGCTAAATCGGCAAATATTTACGAAGTAAACCTTCGACAGTACAGTCCTGGAGGCACCATTAAAGAGTTTGAGGAGCATCTTCCGCGTTTAAAAGAAATGGGAGTGGATATTTTATGGTTTATGCCAATTTTTGAAATAGGGAAGGTGAACCGAAAAGCTGCTCAGACTAAATTGATTGAGGAAATTGAAAATCCAAAAGAACAGGAAAAATACCTTGGAAGTTACTATGGCATAAAGGATTACATGAAAGTGAACCCGGAGTTTGGAACCATGGAAGAGTTTAAAGCCCTGGTTGAAAAAATTCATGAAATGGGTATGCATGTTATTCTTGATATTGCGGTTAATCATACTGCCTGGGATCATGATTGGGTAAAAAATAACCCCGATTTTTATACAAGGGTAAAAGCAGATGAAACTCCATGGAAAAAAGAATGGATGGAAGAACATCCAGCTTATTACAAGCAATTGCGCGAACGCGGAATGACTTACCCTGTTGGTACTGATTGGTGGGATACCGCCGATTTGAATTATGACAACGAAGATTTAAGAAAAGAAATGAAAAAAATCTTTAAATTTTGGGTTGAAAAAGTGAATGTAGATGGCTATAGGTGTGATGTTGCTGGCATGGTTCCAACAGGTTTTTGGGAAGAAGTTCGCCCAATGCTTGATAGTATTAAACCAGTTTTTATGCTGGCTGAGGCTGAGCAGGTCGATCATCATTACAAATCTTTTGATGCCACATATGCCTGGGAATTTCATCATATTATGAACCAAATTGCACAGGGTAAAGAAAATGCTACAGCAATTGATATGTATTTTGCAAAACAAGATTCTATTTATCCACAAAGAGCTATCCGGATGCAGTTTATTACTAATCACGATGAAAACTCATGGAACGGAACTGTGGAAGAAAGAATGGGCGATGCTTCAAAAGCAATGGCTTTGCTTACCTACACGATTCCTGGTGTGCCACTAATTTATAGCGGGCAAGAAGCAGGTTTAAACAAAAGATTGTTATTTTTTGAAAAAGATGAAATTGATTGGGATATAGATAAAGAATTAGGCAACTATTATAAAAGCCTTGCCACCTTGAAAAAGGAGAATTCAGCCTTGTGGAATGGTGAATTTGGAGCTAAACTAACCAAAATTAATACAACAAATGATTCTATTGTTTATTCCTTTGTTCGTGAAGATGGAAATAGTAAGGTGTTGGTAGTGATGAACTTATCGAAAGAATCTGCCAAGTTTTCACTCAAAACGGATGCTGATTTTAAAGGCATGACTGAGTATTTTGGCAATGGAACGTTTGAAAGCAATGATTTTGAATTAGGTGCCTGGGAGTATCGTGTTTTTGTAAAATAAAACAAAGTAAAACTTTGCCAAAGTTGCTGGTAGTTGTAGCGGCAGATTGATAGTTGCTTCAATAATTATTGAGTATCTTTGGCAAAGTTGTCTCAACCTCAGCCTTATTCTTAGCTTTCCTTATTCAAACAATGCCTCTATTTTTATATCATGGTCAACCAAACCAATGCTGTGTTCATTTTCTTTCACACCAAAGGTAGTAATCATTGTAAGAAAGGTGTGTTTTCGTGTTTTTGAAGCCTCCCTAAAGCCGGAGATTTTATCTCGAAGTCTTTTTGCATAGGCAGCATCAATAGTAAATTCAGCATTGTAGAACTTCATTTCACAAATGTTGATATTAGCATCTTTTCGGTCAATTAGCATATCAATTTGTAAGCCTTGCATGTCTTTGTTTCCTTTTTTTACAAAACTGGCTTCGTTGGTTAATATGCCACTTATACCCAGCACTTTTTTTATTTGTTCCACATGTTTTATGCATATTGATTCAAACGCAAAACCCGACCAGCTTTTCCATGTTTGCGTAGGGTAAGTTTCCTCAAAGTTTTTAATCTGTTGTTTTTCTATAAATTTCAGGTAAAAAAGCGAATATTCATCAGTTAAACGATATAAAGTGTCCTTCTTTAACTTAGCAAATGGTTGATACTGAGAGATAAAACCCGCGGTGGTTAGTTCTTCAAGGTAGTGTGTTAGGCTTCCTCCATCCGAAAGTTTTGTTTGTTCAACAATTTCACTTCGGGTTAAACCTTTCCATTTACTTGCCAATACCCTGATTATATTTATGTGTTTGTGTGGGTTATCAAACAATGCAGCATACAAGTTCTGAAACTCATTTTTTAAAAGACCATTTTTATGAAAACAAATTTCATTGATAGTTTGAGCTGCACTTAATCCTTTGCGGACATTTTTTAAATAGTGTGGAATCCCACCCATTGCCATATAAATCTGAACAATCTGGTAGTGGTTCAGATTTATATTTTTGCTTTTGAGAAACTCTTCTGTTTCACCAAGGGTAAATGGTTCAAGTTGAATGAGTTTTGTTATTCGGTTATGTAGCCCTCCTTTGTGGTTTACCACTTTGTTAATCATCCATGATGCTGCCGAACCGCAAATTACCACTAAAATGTTTTGCTTTACCGCCCAGTTGTTTCAAAAATAACCAAGAGCCTGCAAAAAGCCTGAACGGTGCGAAGCCAGCCAAGGTAACTCATCAAAAAAGATTACCTTTTTTTTTCTCGTTTTTAGCAATTTTAGGTATTCTGTAAGTTGATTGAAGGCTTTTAGCCAGTTTTCTGGAACTGCCAAATCAATTTTTGAGCCGGTAAATTCTTTTAATTGGACTGAGAAGTTGTAAAGCTGTTCATCTTTTAACGCATCTTGAACCCCTGTCATTTCAAAACAAATTACTTCTTTATAGACTTCTCGTATCAGGAATGTCTTTCCAACACGTCTTCGTCCTATTATTGCCAACATTTCAGGTTCTTCTGTTGAAAGAAGATTTAGCATAGTTGTTTTTTCTTTATTTCTACCAACCAGCTTCATTTTTATAAAATTTAATAGCTAAATCATACAAATATATTCATTTTCCGCTATTAATTAAAAGTTAAAATAGCTGAAAGTTCTATATTATTAACTATTCCGCTATTAATTACAAGTTAATAATAGCGGAATCTAATAAAAAATTAATGATTCCGCTATTAATACTATTTTAATAGCAGCGAAAAATTGTATGAAAGTTGCTATTTCGCTGTTAATTAAGAATTGTTCGCAGTAAAATATTGAAAAAGTGTATAGCTATTTCTTAATTTTTTGCTATTTTGTATAAGATTCCCATGTGTAATTGAACTAACATACTATTAAAATGAGCAAATCACTAGAAAATATATTTACAGTAAAGCATCTCGATTGGATTAAAAACGCAACTATTTACGAGGTTTATCTTCGTCACTATACAGTTTCGGGCACTATTAATGAGTTTATTGAGCACTTGCCCAGGTTAAAAGAGCTGGGTGTTGATATTTTATGGATAATGCCCATTCAGCCAATAGGGGAGGAGAAGAAAAAGGGCACAATGGGAAGTCCTTATGCCATAAGAGATTATATTACTGTGAACCCTGACATTGGAACCCTTGAAGATTTCAAAAACCTTGTTGAAAAGGTTCATGAATTAGGGATGTATATCATTGTTGACTGGGTGGCTAACCATACTTCATGGGATCATACCTGGATAAAAGAACATCCTGAGTTTTACACAAAAGATGATGCTGGTAACATTATTTGCCCCAAAAATACTGATTGGTTTGATGTAGCTGATTTAAATTTTGAAAACCCTGCCCTTAGAATAGAAATGATTGAAGCTTTAAAATTCTGGATTAGAGAAACTGATATTGATGGTTACCGCTGTGATATGGCTGGACTGGTGCCTACTGATTTTTGGGAAGCTGCACGTGTTGAATTAGACAAAGTAAAGCCTGTTTTTATGCTTGCCGAAGCTGAACAGGCCGATTTACTGCAAACAGCTTTTGATGTTTCGTATAATTGGGCTGTGCACCATATAATGAATGATATTGCCCAGGGAAATAAATCTGTTTGGGATTTGGCCGAGTGTTTTAAATATGATGTGGAAATTTATACACCTAATGCCATCCGAATGTATTTTACCAGCAATCATGATGAAAACAAGAACGCCGGTTCGGCTATTGAGCGAATGGGATCTGCCTACAAGGCTTTAGCTGTGCTAACTTATATTGTTCCTGGCATGCCACTTATTTTTAGTGGACAGGAGGTAGGGCTTAGCCGAAAGTTAAACTTTTTTGATAAAGACATTATTGACTGGAGCAAAAGGGGAGGAGAATATGAGCGTTTTTACAAGCATCTGAACAGTCTGCGAAAGAATAACAAAGCGCTTTGGAGCGGATACGAAGGTGGGGAAATGGTAAAGATCAACACCAACAAGAATGATAAAGTTTTTGCAGTTACCCGTAAAAAGGATGATAGCAAAGTTTTTGCAGTGTTTAACCTAAGTTTTGAATATCAGGATTTTATACTGGGTAGTATCGAAGGTTTTGAAGGAACCAGATGTTATTTTTCCGAAGATGTTTTAAAATCAGAAAGGCTTTCGCTTCACCCATGGGGTTATAAGGTTTTTGTTGTTTAACCGGGATTAGACATTAGTAATGAAGAAGCAATTCCGAAGGACTTAGCGTGGCCAATCTTTTTAAAATCATCGTATTGTGTTTTATGAATTTCTTCACTTTATTCGGAATGACGGCTTTTTAGACCGCTTCGACTAGTTGATATTTAGGCTAACAGGGCACGCACTTCAATCTATAGAGGTTGCCTTAAAGCTAACTTTTGATCACTGCATTTCGACAGGTGGTATACCGAGCACTTTTACGACTTTTGCCTACGGTGTGGGCTTTGCCGTTGATACAACCCCAGCTATCCATGTAGTATTTTGCCAAAAGAGATTAAACAACTGTTAAAAATAAATTGAAAATGCCAGCTAAATCCACTAAAATAATCCGTCTTGAGCCACCTAACTGGTGGGTGGGAATGAAAGAACCTTTACTTCAACTAATGGTTTATGGTAAAAACATTGCAAATTTTGATGTTAAAATAAACCATGAAAGCATCAACCTGATAAAAGTAAACAAGGTGGATAGCCCAAATTACCTTTTTTTGGATTTATTAATCGATAAATCAACGAAATCGGGTAAATTTCCTATAAAGTTTGTTCAGGGTACTAACTCGTTAGTGTTTGAATATGAGTTGCTTAAAAAAGAATTAAGCAAGGAAAACCACAAAGGCCTTGATTCTTCAGATGTGGTGTATTTAGTTATGCCCGACCGTTTTGCCAACGGAAACCCGGCAATTAACAATGTGGGAGGAATGCTTGAAAAAGCCGACAGAAATAACCCAAATGGCAGGCATGGTGGTGACTTAAAAGGGATCAATGAGCATCTTGATTACATTGCTGATTTGGGAGTAACTTCCATTTGGTTGAACCCTGTTTTTGAAAATAACATGCCACAATACTCTTATCATGGGTATGCAATTACTGATTTTTACCAGATAGATGCAAGGTTGGGTTCGAATAATGACTATCAACAATTGGTTGCAGCATGCCATAAAAAGGGGCTAAAAGTAATCATTGACATGGTTTTTAACCATTGCGGACTGGAGCACTGGTGGATGAAAGATTTACCCTCTGAGGACTGGATACATCAATTCCCCGGTTACACCCAAACGAATAATGCCTCTGCAGCTGTTAGCGATCCTTATTCGTCGGAGTTTGACTTTAATTTATTGCAAAATGGTTGGTTTGATAGCAGTATGCCTGATTTAAACCAGAAAAATCCATACTTGTCTAATTATTTGATACAGAATAGTTTGTGGTGGGTTGAGTTCGGTGGGATTGATGGCATCCGGATGGATACTTACCCTTATCCTGATAAAATAATGATGGCCAGATGGGCCAAAAGAGTATTGAAAGAGTACCCTGATTTTTATATTGTTGGGGAAGCCTGGCTGCAAAAAGAATCAATGACCGCCTATTGGCAGAAACACTTTTCAGCAAAAGATAGCTATGAATCTTATCTGCCAAGTGTGACAGACTTTCCTTTAAATTCTACCATAATAAATGCCCTCAACGAGCCTGAAAGTATCAATGGAGGTCTTTTAGGTTTGTATTATACCCTTGCGCAGGATTTTTTGTATGCTAATGCAGGCAAAAACCTGATTTTTCTGGATAATCATGATTTAAACCGGATTTTTACGAGTTTAAGCCACAATTTTAACAAGTTTAAAATGGCTTTGTCAGTTCTTTTAACTATTCGTGGTATTCCGCAGCTGTATTATGGTACGGAAATTTTAATGGATGGTACCGAAAGCCATGGGCATGGTCTCATACGAAAAGATTTTCCCGGAGGTTGGCCAGAAGACAAAAGCAATGTGTTTGCCATGAAAAATCTTACACACGATCAGCTTTTAGCCTTTAATTTTACTAAAAAACTTTTAAACTGGAGAAAAAAGTCGAAAGCTATACATTGCGGTAAATTAATTCATTTTGTGCCTGAAAATGGAAGTTATGTTTATTTTCGATGTCTTAAAAATGAGTCGGTTATGGTTGTAATTAATAAAGGGGATGCCCAAACGTTTATAACGCACAGGTATCAGGAAGTATTGAAAGATTATACTACCGCGCAAGATATAGTTACAGATGAACACTTTGATGATTTATCAATGATATGGATGGAGGGGTATTCTGCAAGAATATTGCAGTTATATAGTTAAAAAAAAGAGGAGGGAACCACCCCTCCTCTCACTAAAAATACTAATCTAAACCAAACCTGTTATAAAAAAACCAATCACTTAATGTTTGATTATGCTACAAAGATACAACGTTTTTGTAATATTGAAAATTTTGTTTGACAAAAAAAGCAAAAAAATCACCTTTTTTTTACCTGAGTTTGCAGTCTGTCCTCCTATCTTGTTTAAAATCAGAACTTTTGAGCTTTTGTGGGCTATTGGTATTATTTTTTTTAGAAAAGTTATTTTTCCACCAATTTTAAATTTTGTGTGATGTTTGACTAATTATACTAATTTAATGGAAATGAAAAAAGGCGGGAACCACCCCGCCTTTCACTAAAAATACTAATCTAAACCAAACCTGTTATAAAAAAACCAATCACTTGATGTATGATTGTAATACAAAAGTAAGATGAATTGTTGTTAACTGGTCTAAATTTCATTTAAAGAATGTTAAAAGTTAAGTATGTGCGTTTTTAGGTTTTTTTTCTTTGCGATTAATACCGAATGGTTATCATGTAACAGAAAATAAATTTTCTTAACATGCTAATTCTTCGGCATTATTCACTGCGTTCATGAGATCGCTCTCTATATTCGCTTAGTTATACCAATGCCTTTTTGTTATCTTGATAGCGGCTTGGTATAAGATGCTTATTTATAGTGTATTGTGAATATGTGCGAATTCTCTTGTGGTAATTGTAGATTGTAACTTTTTTTGAAAAATGGTTATCTGGGTTGAAAAATCTACAATAAAGAATGTGTTTGTGCGGTCGTTTACCACTAATCTAAAATTGTTTGTTCGTAAGTTTTTAGGTTTGAAGTACAGAGGCCGGAGTCGGAAGAATTGAAATCTTCTTGTTCTTTCTTCCAACTTCGGACTTCTAGTGTTAAGTCAAATTTGATATTTCTGGCAAATTATCCAGGTAATAACACCTGACTGGTGCAGGGGGCTGTATCAACGGCGAAGCCCTCACCGTAGGTAAAACTAGATTTTGGACGCTAAGCTTGTCCTTTAGCCAATTTTTAAATTTATTGGCATATGACCGACGAATCAAAATAAAGAACTTAATAACCTGAGTTCGATTAAAAATATTCACACAGTTTGAATTAATTTTTAGCGGAAATTGCAACAAATTTTTGAAGGACTATCTGGATAGTTCTAGCCTGATTAATTCATAAATTTATTTTTGGCGCATTTTTTTGATTGGAATTTCACTTTTTTAACTCCGGAATATTTTATATGACCATAATTAAAAAATCAAAAGAGTTTAATCCGGAGGAAATCAGCACGTTTGTACGTTATGACCTTGGTGCTTGTATGCATTTTTTAGCCTAAATGATGCATCCTTCCCAATCAACCTTCTGTTGTTTATTGTAAGTGTACCCGATAAATTTTTCAGTTGGTTTGGCAAGAGCTATGTCCTTAACACAGAAAGCATCTGGTAGCTTTTTTGCTGTAAGTCTTTAGTGGTACAAAAGCATGGCAGCTCAACTTTTATTTTTGTTTTCATTTCTTTTACCCATGCAGCCGTTTTTATGATTTTAGTCTGGATGGTCTTGAAAGTCGCATTTTC
>JBNKJW010000295.1:0-20191 GCA_050291445.1 Bacteroidales bacterium
TGCCTCAGCTGAATCATTTAACGCTAAACTAAAAGCTTTTAGGGCTACCCAAAGAGGAGTTACTGATATGGCTTTCTTTCTTTTTAGAGTAGCTAAAATATATGCTTAAAAATCTAAGTCCTCAACTTTATGAAATGACCCTACTTTACTTTTTATATTTATTTCGCCACCTTGAATTTCGACAATTACGAACAGTGGTTTGGTATAAATTATTTTCATTTTTTGTGCTTGAAACTGTAATTTTTCCATTTTCATTGGAGAATTTTATAGCATTGGAAATTAGGTTGTGAAGAATGGTTTGGGTCATATTGATATCGCAAGCAATTGAATTACCTAAGATTTTATTTTCAAGGAGACTAAATTTTTTTAGTGGGGGATTTTTTTAAATCTTCAATTTCATTTTGCATTTTATAAACCATGGCTGTTAGTTTACCCAAATTCATTTCATCCGGTTCAGGTAATGAAAAACTCATGTACCCCAATGCTTTCCATATTTCTGAAACGGTGTTTGAAGAAATAGTATAAGGAGAGTATTCCGGGTTGTCAGATTTTAAAAGAAGTGAATCATTTTCATGTTTGTACAATCGTTTGTAAACTAATCCATCATCAAGTGTGACCACCACATAAGTTTTCCCATCTTTTATTTCATCCCAGTTTTGCAGGTACTCACAAATTATGTATGAACCTGAAGGAATCGGATCCATGCTGTTGCCATTTATCTGGAAAGCCCGGTATGTTCTTTCCTTGCTAAGCTCGGCAAAAGGCAGGCTGAAACGGGGCAGTTTTTCCATAAAATCCGGATCGCCATAGCCTTTTGTATACCCTGCTGAAGCTTTTATGGGTACAAAAGTGATCAACTCTTCATTATCTCTGTCTACAATGGTTGATAAAACACGCAGGCTTTTACCTTTTACATCAATTCCCTGAGATGATTTCTCCTTTTTTTCGTGATTACTTAAGTCAATATTTACAAGGTCATCAATACTTACTCCAAAATAATGCGAAATTACCCTCAAAGCGGATAACTTGGGTATTGCCCGGTTTTCTTCGTACGAACCAATCATGGCCCTGTTTACACCTATTTTATCAGCCAGTTGATCCTGCGTTAATTTTCGTTTTTTTCGTAAGTGCTTGATATTTAGTCCTAAAATAGTATCCATAAAAAAAGCAGTGCTAATAATATATATAATACTAAAAATATTAGTATATTTGATGCTAAAGTAAAATAAAATTAGTAAAATATCAAATTAATTGACTTAAGTTTTATGAAGCACAATACTTTAGAGAAACTAAAACTACTTGCAAGTGCTGCCAAATATGATGTTTCCTGTGCTTCAAGCGGAAGCAATCGTAACAATACCAGCAAAGGTATTGGTAATGCCGCTCCATGGGGTATTTGTCATAGTTTTACAGAGGATGGCAGGTGTGTTTCGTTGTTAAAAATCATGATGACCAACAATTGCATGTATGACTGTGCTTATTGCATTAACCGACAGAGCAATGATGTAAAACGCAAATCGCTTTCGGTTAAGGAACTTACTGAATTGACCATTTCTTTTTACAGAAGAAACTATATTGAAGGATTGTTCCTGAGTTCTGGTGTGATTAAAAGCCCTGATTATACGATGATGTTAATGACAAGGGTGGCCAAAGAATTACGGACTTTGCATCATTACAATGGCTATATTCATCTAAAAAGTATACCAGGGGCAAGTCCTGAAATTGTGCGAGAAGCTGGTTTGTACGCAGATCGACTTAGTGTAAACATTGAAATCCCTTCGGAAAGCAACCTGAAGATGCTTGCACCTGAAAAGGATTTTGCCAGCATTTTTGCCCCTATGAATTCAATTAATCAGGGAATTTTAGCAAATAAAGAAGATAGGATAAAGTTCCGCTCAGCGGGGAAGTTTGTGCCGGCAGGACAAAGCACCCAATTAATTGTAGGGGCCTCGCCAGATACTGATAACCAGATTCTTAACCTTTCATCTCATTTGTATCAGTACCAAAAGTTAAAAAGGGTGTATTATTCAGGTTATATCCCAATAAATACTAATGATAGCAGGTTACCTGCCTTAATTAAGCCCCCTCTTGTAAGGGAAAACAGGCTGTATCAATCAGACTGGTTGATGCGCTTTTATTCTTTCAATGTCGACGAAATTGTCAATGAGAACCATCCAAATCTGGATTTGGAAATTGATCCGAAATTAAGTTATGCACTTCGGAATCCCTGGCTATTTCCGGTTGATATTAACAAAGCAGATTATGAAACAATATTGAGGGTTCCTGGTATTGGCTTAAAATCGGCCAAATTAATTGTTGCATCAAGGCGTTTTGGACGGATTAATTCAGGGCAACTAAAAAAAATGGGGGTGGTGCTAAAACGGGCACGTTATTTTATTACTTGTAATGAGCTTTCATCTCCTACTATTAACGAAGTTAAGCCAGAGAACTTACGGCAACTGTTTTTACAAAAAACGTCAAAGAAAAAAAGAGATAAATATTATGGGCAATTGAGGTTATTTGATTGACTTGCTAAGTTTTTAAAACTTAGCAAGTCTTCTGTCAGAGAATAAGACTTACCAGGTTTTTAAAACCTTGCAAGTCTAATTTTAAAAAAAATGAACATTTGGGTTTACGATAAAACATTTGAGGGCTTTCTTACAGTGGTGTTTGAGAGTTATGAGTTAAAAACCATTCCCGATCAGGTTTTGGGCGAAAATGAAAGCCTGTCTTTTATTTTTAAAGGAAACCACAAAGTAATTTGTAATAACAATAAGGCAAAAAGGGTGTGGGATGGCCTGGCAAAAAAGATTTCCAGGCAATCGTGCCAGATGATTTATAAAGTGTTTTTATCAGAGCTTAAAGATGTTGAGTTGTTAATGCTTAGCTACATTCGTAAAGTATTTGATTCACAGATGAATATAGAACTTAATTTTGGTGATGAATGTGTACTTAAAATGTTTAATATTAGTAAAAAAGTGGCCAGTGAAGCTCATCGGCTCCCCATGTTTGTAAGGTTTCAAAAAACTGCTGATGAAATTTATTATGCATCGTTTGATCCAATGTACAATGTGTTGCCCCTGGTCATTGATCATTTTGAAAAAAGGTTTGCTGATCAAAAATGGATAATTTATGATACTCGTAGAAATTTTGGCTTTTATTACGATTTAAATTCGACCGAAGAAGTTACCTTTACTAACAGTCTTGTAAGTCAGGCTAACGGCAAAATAGATACTAATTTACTTGATAAGGACGAACAACTTTTTCAGGATTTATGGAAAGCCTACTTTAAATCAATGTGTATAAAAGAAAGAATTAATCCTAAGCTTCATAAACAGTTGTTACCCAGGCGATTTTGGAAATATTTGATTGAGAAGCAGGGGGATTAGCTGGTATGAAACTTTTAATTTTCAGGTTGATATTTTTGATGAGTAGATAAACTCATAATCTTTTATGTATTTGCCTGCCAGTTTTTTATCAATGGTTTTTAGATGTTCTGTTAAAATGAAAAATTCATCCCTGCCATAATTCGTTTCCCGAATTAAATTGAGAACAGTCCATATAAGCTCCTCAATTTGCTGAATATCATTTGGATAATTACAAAGCAGTTCTTTTACTTCGCTAATAATTAACTGGTGGACGGCAAAACCAATATTCCATTTTTCACTAATGACATCTGCTAAATCAGATTCGTGAGATTGATGTAAATCCATAACTACAAAATTTGGTATTATTGTATTTATGTAGATAAATGGAAAAGGTAACCTTGTATTTAGGATTTTTTTGTTAGTAGTAATTAGTTTCGATTAACCAATGACTTGCTCACTAACAGGTAGATCCATGTAATTTCCCTATATTTGGATAAAAAACGCTTCTACCAGTTAACTTCATCTCTACTAACAGGCATGGTCATACATCTGGCTCCGCCTCCACCTCGGGCAAGCTCAGAACCTTCAATGCAGATCACGCATTTTTTGTAATCTTCAACTTTTTTATCCCCATTGATAATATCTTGGGCAGAAAGCATATCATAACCTGCTTTGTTCATTTCTTCCATGGTGTAAACATTTCGTCCATAGCCAATTACCTTGCCTGGGGCAAAGGCAAAAAAGTTGGCACCACTGTGCCATTGTTCACGTTCCTGCGACCAGGAATCTTTTGTTCCACCACAAACTACCGGTTTTAAATCCATGCCCAGAGTTTTTAATATTGAAGGTATGTTTTCCACTTGTTCAATGTGTACCACCTTTCCATTGTCAATTTTAACATGTATGGTTTGGTACTTATTGGGTTTCATAATCAAGGGTTCGTAAACCATGCAGGTGTCTTTGTCGAGCAAAGTAAAAACCATATCAAGATGAATAAACGATTCAGGGCTGTCAGGCAATTCTTGTATAATCAGGTCTCTTTTAAGTTTTCTGTCTTTTAACCGATTAATTATAAAGTCAATGCCATGAGTTGTAGTTCTAGGGCTACTTCCAATAAGCATGATATCTTTTCGGGCAATCAATACATCACCACCCTCAACGCTTAAATTATCTAAAGTACCGCTACCATTCAGAGGGTTTACCGTGTAGGTATTAAAACCTGAGTGATTGTTAAATATGGTTTCCATAATCAGGCTTTCCCTCATTCTCACTTTATTAGCCATTCTGGCTATTAATACCCTATCACGAATTGCTATGGATGAATCTCGGGTAAAGAAAAAATTGTGCAAAGGTTGCAATGAAAATTTGTCTTTCGATAAAAATTTAGTCAGGCTGTCTTTTTCCATTACCACCCCTTCAATCAATTGTCTGCCTAATTCTTCAGGAGCAAGTTCAAGCAAGTAGTCTCTTATATCAATGGCATTTTCATTGATGCATATTCGGTTTATAATATCAAAACGGACTTTATCACTTTCTACGACCTCTTTAAGTAGGTCACTAACTTCAAAAGTAGTAGTTACCTTTTGCAGCACCCCTTTAAGCTGTGTATATTCTTCCTGGGCTACTTTAAGGTTTAAAATATCACTATACAGCGCTCTCTGTGCAGTTTCAGGGGTCATATTCTGTAGTTCCTGACCAGGCGTATGTAAAATAACCCCGTTTAGTTTTCCTATTTCTGATGTAACGTTTACTTGTAATTGCTTACTCATAAAATACGTTTTTTATAAATCGATTCTTCCTTTTTGAATTTTGTGGATATTTCTCCAAGCATTCCTTCATGGCGACCAATAATTAAGCTACCATCGTCTTTGAGGTTATCGTAAAAAAACTGGAACAACTTGTTTTGCAAGTCATGGTTAAAATAGATGAGTACATTGCGGCAAAATATCAGGTCAAATTTTCGCTCAAAAATATTACCTTCGGTTACAATATCGTGTTTCAGAAAAATGGGTTTGTTTAAAAGTGGCGGCTTTATTTTTATCAGGTTTTTTCTTCTGTTTATTACAAAATATTTTTGATAGGGAATTTCAGGGTAATGTTCTCCATTTTGAGGGGAGTGGCGCATAACCTGGTCATAATTTTCAATGAACTCATCAATTTCTCTAAAACGATAGAGTCCTTTTTCTGCAATTTTGAGCACTTCTTCGTTCAGGTCAGTTGCAAAAACCTTCGTTTTCGAGAACAAATTCATCTCGTTAAGCAGAATTAATGTAGAATATACCTCCTGGCCAGTAGAGCAACCAACATGCCATATGTCAATAGTAGGTTTATTCACATATTTTTGTAATGTTTTATATTTTAAAATATGCCAGGTGTTGGTATCCCTGAAAATTTCAGTGGTATTAACCGTGATGTCTTTTACTACCCTCTCAAGAAATTCGTTATCATCTTCTAATCTTCCAATAAGTTGATCCATAGATATTTTATGATCACTCAATACCTTTTCAATTCTTCTGTTAAAAGATTTTTCTGAATATTGGCGAAAGTCATAACTGGAATACATGCCAATTATATCTACAAGCTTCTCTATTTCAGGTTTATACACCTTCATTTGTACGATTTCCTAAAAATACCAAAGATAGGGATTTTAAATGAACCATCAATGTTTATTTGAGTAGCCAGTTAATTAAGATATTCTTTGATTGTATACCACCACTGATTTAGTTAGAGGACTAATTTTTCTTTTCAATACTAATCAGATGGTTTATTATCTGTAAATCGTTTCGTATTTGTTGTATTTTAACCAGCCATTTTTTAAAAACCTTTGTATCAAGGTTGCGTGGGAGCTCATAGCTTTCTTTTTCGAGTTCTACCAAAAGCTCATTGTTTTCATCTTTGTTTAAAATGGGTTTATTTAGTGGTTTTTTTGAAAAAATGATATAAAGTTCATTCAGATCTTTGTCACTTGATGCTACTAGTTCGTAAGTATCTTCGGAAAAGAAATCGTCTTCGAAATAATTATGCTCGGGTTTATCGGAAAAAAATAAATATTCCTTGTCTGCAATTATGGGCATGGCTTCTTCAAGTCCTTTTGGCATTGTTCGGTAGGGGAGCAAGCATTGTGCCTGTTGTCCATCGTCTAAAAACACGGTAAGGTATCCATTAACTGGAGATCGGAAATATAAAAATAAATCATCTCCTTCGATGAACTGAGTGACTGGTTTAAGTAATTTATCCGAATTTAAGGGATAACTTTCAATTTCAATTTTAGTGTCAGTTAATTCTTTGGCTTTCAGTGTTATAACGCAATCGATATAAGTAATTTCAACCTTTTTTCGATTAACTTTTTCTTTTTTTATTGTTTGCTTAATATCTGTTTTCAAAATTTGGATAATCTCACCTTTAACAGCAGTGTTTCCAATCATCTTAAAAGTGGTGTTTGTTTCAATTTTCTCTCCGGTTTTTTTGTTTTCAACATATACGGTATTTCCTTGCATAACAAGGGTTCCAAAGGCGTTTTCGAGAGCATTAATTTTGGCAAGTTTCAATGCTCTTTCTTTAGCTTGCGTTAATGATTCCTGTTCGGGGTACCATTGTACCTGTGCTTTTCCTTTGGTTTTTGCTATTTTTATATCCTGGGCAAAGGCATTAAAGCAAAACATAAACGAGAGTAGTAGCAAACTTAATTTCTTCATGGTTTTATAATTAAAATGATTGATGGTATAATTTGCCTTTTATACTGAACCGCTGTTAGTCATTGTTTTGCTTCATAAATTCACAAAACAAAACTGCCAGTCCATCGGCATATACAAAATCATCATGGAATTCTATTTTACAATATTCCATGCTGGCTTAGTATATTTTCAAAGATATGTAAATCTTTAATTAGTTCTTATAGATGGCTTCTCTTTACTATTGCTTTATTTGCAACTATTAATATCGCCAAAATTTTTTTCACCGTTTAATTATATGACAATTGAGCGGGGAAAAACCCTTAACCTAAAAATTCATCTTTGATACTGAGCTCTTTTTCAAAAAAAATCCCAATATCAAAGCAGATATTGGGATAAGTAATTCTTGTAATTAATGTGCTTTAAACCAATTCTTTAACCAAATCGGCGGCTTCTTGTAAAGTGATTGCTGAGTGTACTTTCAGTCCTGAGTTATCAATCAATACTTTACCTTCTTCAGCATTGGTACCTTGTAACCTTACTATAATTGGCACTTTTATGTCTCCAATTTTTTTGTAAGCATCAACCACACCTTGCGCAACTCTGTCGCAACGCACAATACCACCAAAAATATTTAATAAGATGGCTTTTACACCTTTGTCTTGCAATATGATACGGAAGCCTGCTTCAACATTTTCGGCATTGGCACTACCCCCAACATCAAGGAAGTTTGCTGGATCGCCACCAGAAAGTTTAATAATGTCCATAGTGGCCATAGCCAGTCCTGCACCATTTACCATGCAGCCCACATTTCCACTAAGTTTAATGAAATTAAGATCATATTTTCCTGCTTCCACTTCTGACGGATCTTCTTCAGTTAAATCGCGCATTTGGGCAAACTCTTTTTGTCTGAAAAGAGAGTTGTCATCAAGGTTTACTTTGCAATCAGCTGCTAGTATTAAGTCGTCAGATGTTTTAAAAACCGGGTTAATTTCAAGCATTGATGCATCACTTTCAGCATAAGCTTTGTAAAGTGCTGTAACAAACTTTACCATGTTTTTAAGTGCTAACCCGCTTAAACCCAGGTTGAAAGCAACTTTTCTTGCTTGAAAAGGAAGTAAACCAACGGAAGGTTCAACCTCTTCGGTAAAAATAAGATGAGGTGTTTCTTCGGCTACTTTTTCAATATCCATACCACCTTCTGGCGAATACATAATGATATTTTTACCAGATGCCCGGTTTAACAAAACACTCATGTAAAATTCGGCAACATCAATTTTTCCATCCGTATTGGGATAGTATATACTTTGCTCAATCAAAATTTTATGCACTTTTTTACCTTCGGGGCCCGTTTGATGTGTGATCAACTGCATCCCAAGAATATCTTTTGCATAAAGTTCTACCTCTTCAAGCGATTTTGCAATTTTAACACCACCACCTTTGCCGCGTCCGCCTGCATGTATTTGGGCTTTTACAGCAAAGCTGTCAACGCCAACATTTTTTTGTATTTCTTTTGCGGCTTGAAGAGCTTCGGCAGGAGTAACTGCTACAATACCCTGTGGCACTGGAACTCCATATTTTTTTAGTAATAATTTACCCTGAAATTCGTGTAAGTTCATTTCTCAATATGTTTTCAAGTCATTTTTAGGTCGATAAAATTAAGTTAAAATCCCATTACCACCAAGATTTTTGTTTTATTTAAATAGCAATTGTATTTTCGCAGCTATGAGAAAGCTTAGGAATCATGAGTTAAACAGAAAGAGTATTGAGGAGTTTAAAAAAACTTCAAAACTTCCTTTTGTTGTTGTGCTTGACAATATAAGAAGTTTAAACAACATTGGATCTGTTTTTAGAACCTCTGACGCTTTTTTAATCCAATCTATTTATTTATGCGGTATTACAGCCTGCCCGCCCAATAAAGAAATACACAAAACCGCATTAGGTGCTACAGAATCTGTTAATTGGAAGTATTTTGAGCAAACAAAAGATGCTATAACTGAACTGAGAAATAATGGATTTACTATAGTAGCAATTGAACAAGCAGAGGGAAGTATATCATTAGAAAACTTTAAGATAGAAAAAGGGCAAAAATATGCTTTTGTATTTGGTCATGAGGTTAAAGGTGTACAACAAGAAATTGTAGATAGCTCAGATTTTTGTGTGGAAATCCCTCAATTTGGTACAAAACATTCTTTAAACATCTCTGTTTCTGCTGGGGTAGTTTTGTGGGAAGTGTTTAGGAAAGGTTCATCCAAAAAGTTAGCATGATTATTGAATTTTGCTGATATATTTAAAACTTTGGGATGAATTAATGAAGTTTTTCGTTAAATTTATAGTGTGTTGTCTGATTTATTTTTGTATTTCAGTGGTTAGCTTTTCGCAAACCAGAGAGTACATGGTAAAAGCTGGCTTTATTGAGCGTTTTGCACGTTTCACCGAGTGGCCTGGGCAGGCCGAAATGGACACATTTAAAATTATGGTTATTGGCAAAAGTCCGTTTGGGGGAGCACTTGAAAAAATTTTTGCAACAAACAAAATAAAAAACAAATCAGTAGTTATTGAATATATTTCCTCCAGCTTTGAGATGGGAAATTGTCATATCTTATTTATCTCAAAATCAGAGAGTGAGTCGGTTGAGGACATTGTTGAACAGGTAAGTAGGAAACCTGTTTTAACCATTGGTGAAACTCATGGTTACACTGACAAAGGGGTAATCATCAACTTTTTTAAAACTTCTGAAGGAACAATACATTTTGAAATTAGCAAAGAGAATGTAAAAATGAGTAAATTAAAAATGGATATTAAGTTGTTGGGCTACGCAAAATTAGTTGAATAGAAAGTATGTAGAAATTTGTAATGAAGTTATTTAGCCGTCTTTCAATTAGAAACAAAATTGTTGTTATTGTTTTAATAATAAGCGTTATAACAATTTCAACAGGAATGCTTATTGAGTATTATTTTGACAAAGAAAGGCAGCAAAAATCAATTATACATAAAACTCAGCTGGATGCATTGTTAATAAGTCAGGACTGTGTACTGCCAATGGATTTTGAGAACAAAGAGGCAGCTACTACAATATTAGAAAAACTGGAGGTTTTACCAGAAATTTATGAAGGAGCATTGTACGATACTGCTGATTCTCCTTTTGCATTTTATTCAAGGTCGGGCAGTCTTACTCTAAGGCCACCTAAAGGACTCAAAAAAACAGGCTTTATTATTGATGATGAATGGCTTTATGTGTCACAGCCTGTTGAATACAAGAATGTTAGATATGGGTTTCTTTATTTAAGGGCATTTACAAATATTGGTGAGATTAGCAAAAAACGTATAATAAGTCAACTTTTTCTTGTTGGAGGGATGACTTTGCTTGCATTGATTTTAACCAGTGCCTTTCAGCGTGTTATTACTGGCCCAATTTATAAGCTTACTGCTTTCACAAAAAAGATATCTGATAATGCGGATTACTCTTTGCGGATAAAAAAACAAAGCAAGGATGAGATTGGTCATCTTTACGATGAATTTAATAATATGCTCTCGGTTATTGAAACCTCTAAAAAGGATCTTGAAAACCACAAGGTTCATTTAGAAGAAGTGGTAGAATTAAGGACCAGAGCATTAATAAGCTCTAACAAAAAACTATTGGCTGCAAAAGAGGTTGCTGAGGAGGCCAATAAGGCAAAAAGTGA
The DNA here is from genome assembly GCA_050291445.1 of Bacteroidales bacterium. Taxonomy (GTDB): domain Bacteria; phylum Bacteroidota; class Bacteroidia; order Bacteroidales; family NBLH01; genus NBLH01. The sequence goes on from JBNKJW010000295.1 coordinate 10,726, forward strand.
GTTTTTGTCAAATATGAGTCATGAACTTCGAACACCCTTGAATGGTATTTTAGGTTACGCACAAATATTAATCAACATTGGCAAACTAAACAAAACCCAGAAAGAATATGTTGAAATAATCTATAGCAGCGGCAAACACCTTCTTAATTTAATTAGTGAGATTTTATCTTACAGCAAAATTGAAGCGAAAAAACTACAAATAATATATTCTGATTTTGATATTAATGAACTAATTCACCATGTTTTAAATATTATTAGAATAAGGGCTGAAAAAAAAGATTTGATTCTTGCCTATGAAAAACCCGCTGGGTTTCCCCAGTTTGTTAATGGTGATGAGGTGAAAATGCGACAGCTATTGCTAAATTTATTGAGTAATGCTGTAAAGTATACAAAAACAGGGAGTGTTACTTTAAAGGTGAGCTATAATAGCGCTGCAAGCAAGAATTTTGTTTTTGCGGTAATTGATACCGGAATTGGAATTGATAAGAGTAAAATAGATCAAATTTTCGAACCTTTTATGCAAATCGGTGACCAATGGAAATACGTTGAAGGAACTGGTCTGGGTTTAGCTATTACCAAAAAAATCATTGATATGATGGATGGTAACCTTGAAGTTGAAAGTGAGCCAGGTAAAGGAAGTATTTTTAGGTTACATGTGAACTTGCCTGAAGTAAAAGGTACAGTGAGTCCAAATAAAGAGCAATATACTATTAAAGGATACAAAGGAGCAAGAAAAAAAATATTAGCAGTTGATGATAACTTGATCAACCTCTCATTTTTGGTTTCAGCATTAGAACCACTGGGCTTTGAGGTGATTATTGCTGAGAATGGTGAGATAGCGCTGGAACAAGCAAGAAAGACTTATCCTGATTTGATTTTAATGGACTTGGTAATGCCAATAATGGATGGTATTGAAACCATAAAAGAAATTAAAAAAATACCTGATTTTACTGATACAAAAATTGTTGGAATAACAGCTTTGATTATAAAGCAAGACCAGCGAACAGAATTTTTAAAAAGCTGCCATAGCTATGTTGACAAACCAATAGATCTGGATGAACTATACAATGTAATTCAAAAGCTTTTAAACCTTGAATGGATTACCAAAGATTTGCCAGAGTTAACTAATATGGCTCTTTCAAAGGAGAATCCTTTGGTTTTGCCAAACATGAGCGTTTTAGAAAATATCATTAGTTTTGCTGAAGTTGGTGATTATAAGTCGATTGAAGACTTGGTTGAAAAACTCCTGGAAGAAAATAAGTACTTTCCTTTTAATAAAAAAATTGGTAAATTCATTAAAAATTATGACAGCAAAGGTCTCATAAGCTATTTGAAATCTAATTTGGCCTAAAAATAATATGGAAGATCCGGAAAATGAAAAAGGGAAAGTATTAATTGTTGACGATACCATATCGATTATTAATATGGTAAAAACAGCACTTTCAAACCAAAACTATCAGCTATTTATAGCAACTACGGGAGAAAGTGCAATAAAAAGCGCCAAAATAGCTAAGCCTGACTTAATTTTACTGGATATTTTAATGCCCGAAATGGATGGCTATGAAACCTGCCAAAGATTAAAAGCTGATGATGACACGAAGAATATTCCTGTACTCTTTATGTCGGCACTGACCGATGTTTTTGACAAAGTAAAAGCCTTTAATTTAGGGGCAGTTGATTATGTTACCAAACCACTGAATGTTGAGGAGTTGCTGGCCAGGGTAAATACCCAGGTGAGGCTTTCTAAAATGCAAAAAAAGCTGAAGAAAACGAATGATTGGCTTGAAAAGAAGGTAGAGGAGCGTACAAAGCAATTAAAAGAAAGTCACGAGAAATATAAAACAGTTGCCGATTTTAATTATGATTGGGAATACTGGCAGCTGCCAGATGGAGGCTTTGAGTATATTTCTCCATCATGCCAAAGGATTACTGGTTACTCTCCTGAAGAATTTATGAACTCCCCCAAATTGCTTAAAGATATAATAGTAGAAGAAGATAAACATAAATGGGATAAGCACATAGAAGAGGAGTATAAGAATGCCACCAAAGAAGTTATTTTTTGTATAAAAACCAAAAATGGTGAAAAAAAATGGATTGAACATGCTTGCAGGGCAGTTTACAAAAACAATGATGAATTTGGAGGAATCCGTGTAAGTAACAGAGAGGTAACAGAGAGGGTGAAGGCTGATTTAAGGCTAAAAGAAATGAATCTGAAGCTAAAGAAACAGTACGATGAACTTTTAGCTGCCGAAGAAGAAATTAAAGCTACAAATGATGAGTTGAAAGGTAACTTTGAACTTCTTTCCAAAAGTGAAAAAAGGTATCGCAAACTAGCTGATAGCATACCAGATATTGTTATGTCTGTTGATAAAAAACATAAAGTAAAGTACATCAACAGGATATTTCTGGGGTTGTCACCAGATCAGGTAATAGGTAAATCTGTATTTAAAATCAATAAGGATAAAGAACAGCAACTACAAACCAAGAAAATAATTGATGAGGTGTTTGCAACTGGCAAACAAAAGGTATATGAAATGGCTTTAAAAGATGATACCAGAGAGGTGTTCTTCAAAATAAAGATCAATCCCGTATTAAAAAATGGCCAGGTTGACAGTTTAGTGTATATTATATCAGATACTACCAAAGAAAAAAAGCTTGAATTGGAAATTGCCAGGAGAAAAGAACAATTTGAGCTGGCCATGCAGGCAACCCATGATGGTTTGTTTGATTGGAATTTAACCACCAATGAGATTTATTATTCACCTGGATGGAAAAAGATGCTTGGTTATGAGGAGTTTGAGCTTGAGAATGAATTTTCAACCTGGGAAAAACTCACTGAACCAGATGATGTTAAAAAGTCATGGCAGCTGCTAAATGAGCATATTGAAGGTAAGCTCGATAGGTTTGAAATGGAATTAAAAATGCTTCATAAAGATGGGCATTGGGTAGATATACTTTCAAGGGCTAATGCAATTTTTGATAAAGATGGAACAGCAGTAAGGGTTGTTGGTACCCATGTTGATATTACTGAGCGTAAGGCAGTTGAAAAGGCCTTAAGAGACGAAAAAGAATTTACTGATATAGCACTTGATAACCAAATTGATACTTTTTTTCTTTTTGATCCTAAAACAGGAAGGGCTTTAAGGTGGAACAAGGCTTTTAGGGATATTTCAGGCTACACAGATGCTGAAATTGCCTGTTTGGAAGCTCCTGCATCTTATTATAGCGAAGAAGATTTAAATAAGGTAGCATTTTTTATAGATGATTTACTTAAAAATGGGTTTGGAACAATAGAATTGGAACTAATTAGTAAAAATGGAAATAAGATTCCAACTGAATATAATGTTGCACTTATTCATGACAAGGATGGGAAAAAGTATTTAATTTTGGTTGGGAGAAATATTGCCGAAAGAAAACAGGATGATAAAATCAAAGCGACTCAATTTAGATTAATTGAATTTGCTGCAAATAATACTTCTGCTAGTTTTTTGCAAAAATATTTGGATGAGATCGAAGAATTAACCCAAAGTAGTATTGGGTTTTATCATTTTCTCGAAGATGATCAGGAAACAATTTTTTTGCAGGCATGGTCAACTAACACAATAGAAAACATGTGCAAAGTAGAGGGTGAGGGACTTCATTATCCGGTTTCGCAAGCAGGCGTTTGGGTCGAGGCTGTTACAAAACGAAAACCGATTATACATAACGATTATGAAGGGCTGGGGCATAAAAAAGGAATGCCCAAGGGCCATGAAAAAGTAGTACGAGAGTTGGTAGTACCTGTTTTTAGGGGCGAAAAAGTTGTAGCAATATTAGGGGTTGGAAATAAAAAAAATAACTATAACGAAAAAGATATTGAAATACTTCAAAAACTGGCTGATTTAGCCTGGGAAACTGTCGTAAGAAAACAAGCAGAAGAATTTGTAATAAAGGAAAAGAACAGGGTGACCAATATTTTACAGGCAACCAATGCCGGAACCTGGGACTGGAATATTCAAACCAATGAGGTTTGGAACGATGAGCGATGGTGCAACATTGTGGGATTCACCCTGGATGAACTATCCTCCATAAACCATGAATTCTGGTTGAGAAATATGCACCCCGACGATTTAGAGCCAACAATGGAAATATTGAACAATCACCTTGCTGGCAATTTAGAGTATTATGAGGCCGAATTCAGGCAAAAACATAAAAATGGTGGCTGGGTATGGATCCAGGCACGGGGAAAAGTGATTGAATGGACGGAAGATGGTAAACCATTAAGAATGTATGGTACTCATTTAGATATTTCAAAAAGAAGACGGGCAGAAACTGAACTAAGAGAGCGTGAAGAGCTCTTTAAAAGCATGTTTTATAATCACGCTTCAGTTATGCTTTTAATTGATCCAGAAAGCGGAGAAATTATTGCTGCAAATAATGCCGCTCTAAAATTTTATGGGTATGAAAAAGACAGGCTTAAGAAGCTGAATATTTATGAAATAAATACCTTATCTAAATCTGACATTTTTTCAGAAATGCAAGCTGCCAAAAAAAAGAGCCGAAACTATTTTCATTTTAAACACAAACTTGCTTCTGGTGAGATTCGAGAGGTACAGGTTTATAGTACACCTGTTCCTTTTACAAACAAAATAGCTCTTTACTCTATTGTTCAGGATATTACAATACAACGAAAAGCAGAAAAAGAACTTAAAGAAAGCCAGGAACGTTTTAAAGCATTTATGAATCACTCTCCGTTTTTTGCCTATATAAAAGATAAAAACCTTAACTACATTTATAGTAACAAACATGTATTTAGGGTTTTTAAACTTAAAGAAAGACGAAATATTGCAGCTAAAGGTTTGTTTGACCACGAAATATCAAAAATGCTTGAAAAGGCTGATTTGGAAATTATCTCTGGAAAAACTGATACAAAAGAGCTGGAATATCAAGCAAAAATTGGAGGAAAAGAAGTTTGGTTAAAGGACATTAAATTTCCTATTCAGCTAGTAGATTCAACAGTTTTAATAGGAGGGGTAGCTATTGATATTACTGAACAAAAGCAGTATGAAAAGGAGCTCGAAAAACATCAGAACCTGTTGGAGCAGTTGGTAAGGGAAAGAACTAACGAATTAGAGGCCTCAAATGAAGAACTAGAGATAACCAACGAAAAATTAAGTAAACAAAAATACAAACTTGAAAGAATTATTAACGAATTAAACAGTACCCAGGCAAAACTTATCCAATCTGAAAAAATGGCCTCGTTAGGGGTACTTGTGGCAGGTGTTGCGCACGAAATAAATAACCCTGTAAACTTTATTAATTCAAGTTTGGTAGGATTAAAAAACAACCTTCAATACCTTATGGATTATGGTGATCTTTATCAACACTTAAATAATGGTGCCGAAAATGTTATAAAAAAAATTAAGGAAAAAGAAAAAGAAGCTAGTTTAAAAGAAATACTTGAAATGTTTAGGCGCTCAATTGAGATTATTGAAGTTGGCATTGAACGCACCACTAAAATTGTACAAGGGCTTAAGGCTTTTGCCCGTTCCGATGAAAAAAAACTGGAGTTTTATGATTTACACGTGAGCATTGAGAACTCTCTGCTGATTTTATACAACAAATTTAAAAACAGGATAAAAATTTTGAGGGAGTTTGGCGAAATACCTAAAGTAGAATGCTTTCCTAGCCAAATTAATCAGGTGATAATGAATGTGTTAAGCAATGCAATTCAGGCGATTAACCACAAGGGGGAAATTACAATAAAAACCAGTTTAGAAAAAAACAGTCGGGTGATAATTGTAATTGCTGATACTGGTAGTGGAATTCCTAAAGAACAATTAAAACAAATTTTTGATCCATTTTTTACCACAAAGGATGTAGGTAAAGGAACCGGGTTGGGTTTGTCAATTTCTTACGGAATAATAAAAGACCACAATGGCGAAATTGTAGTTGATAGTGAACCTGGAAAGGGAACAAGCTTTAAAATTAATTTACCTGTAAAACAGTAGTACTCGGTTTTTTTAATACAGAATTCTACAACCATTCTAAACGCCTTTAGGCAAAAGAAACACCACATTTTACATCCATAATTTATACTTAATGGGGTAAATACCTCAAAAAGAATGGGGTATTTCATTTATCAAATGCGAGTATCGCCTATTATTCTGCTAACTTAAATCCATTAACTTTGATATATTTTTTTTTAATGGAGCAAAAAGGCAAACTGTTTTTGAACAAATAACTATAATGATTGGGAAAATGAAGAGCCAGATATTGTATATTGATGAAGTAAAAGAAAACCCTGGTTTTTCTGTAGTTTTACCAATTAAACAAAATTAAAACCTACTAGTAAAATGGAAAATGTTTTAATAGTTGATGATGTTAATACAAACCTTATTTATTTAAGAGAAATACTTGAAGATGAAGGGTATGGAGTTATGGAGGCAGTTAATGGGGTAGAGGCTTTTGTGGTTTTGAAAAATACTAAGCCCGACCTTATTTTATTAGATATAATGATGCCTATAATGGATGGGTTAGAGTTTTGTGAGGAAGTGAAGAAAAATAAAGATTTTGAAGAAATACCTATTATAATTATTAGTGCAATTTCCGAAATCGACAATAAAGTTAAAGCACTAAAATTAGGTGCAGTTGACTATGTAACAAAGCCATTTCAAAGCGATGAGTTGTTAATACGAATAAAAACACATTTAAGTTTACGAGAAAAAGAGGTGAAACTTGGGGAGGCCAATAAAGAATTAAAAAAATACAAATCAAATCTTGAAAAATTAGTTGAAAAACGAACCAATGAGCTGGAAACGTCTAATATTGAATTAAAAAATGCAAATGAATTACTTGAAAAACAAAAGCAAGAATTAGAAAATACGCTTGAAAAACTTAATGAAACGCATACAAGATTAATCCATTCAGAAAAAATGGCCTCATTAGGGGTTTTGGTGGCAGGTGTTGCACATGAAATAAACAACCCTGTAAATTATGTTAACTCAAGTATGCAAGGGCTTAAGAACAATCTGCAATTCTTGCAGGGGTATTCTAAACTTTATGGGCAGATTTCAGCTAATGATCAAAAGATAATTAATGAGATAATTGAAAAGGAAAATGATATTAGCTTGGAAAAATTAACCGAAATGTTAAAAAAATCTGCAGATCTTATTGAGGTTGGTATTGAAAGAACTACCAGAATTGTAAAAAGTTTAAAATCGTTTGCCCGCGAAGATGACAAGACGGAAGTATTTGATATTAAGACAAATATTGAAAATACCTTGATAATTCTTCGAGCCTATTACAAGGATAGGATTGAAATTATTAAACAGTTTGGAAAAGTACCATTGATTGAATGTCATACAGGAAAAATTAATCAGGTATTTTTAAATCTTTTGGTTAATGCAATGCAGGCAATTACCTATGAAGGAACAATTTGGATTTCAACAGGGCTAAATGATAATAAAAATGTCTTTATTAAAATAGAAGACACTGGCGTAGGTATAAAACCCGATGATTTAGAGCATATATTCGACACTTTTTATACAACTAAAAGTAAACAAAAAGGAAGTGGATTGGGGCTTTCGATATCAAAAAGTATTATAACAGAACACAAGGGTGAGTTAAATGTTGAAAGCGAATTTGGTAAAGGAACCTGTTTTACAATAATATTGCCTTTTAAACAGTGATTAAATGAAATTTTAGTGGTTATCATAAAACAAATTAACAGCTGAAATAACTAAACATTACTAAGTTTCAGATTGTTAAATTAATTTCATACATTCGTGTATACCTTAAGCAAAATAGTGCAGCACCTTATTCCTTATTTCTTTTGCTTATGAAGGATTGTATCTTATACATAGATGATGAAAAGGAAAATCTTGAAAGCTTTAGGATTGCCTTGTGGATGAATTATGATATCTCAACTGCCTCAAATACCAAAGAAGCCAGAAAGATCCTCAATGAAAAAGAAATAAAACTAGTAATTACCGATCAACGTATGCCAGAGGAAACAGGCTTGGACTTTGTAAGTGGTGTTTACAATGATTTTCCGGATGTCATTTACATGGTATTGACTGGTTATACCGATGTGAGTGTGGTTATTGATGCCATTAATTATGGCAATATTTATCGGTTTATGACCAAGCCATGGGATTTGCAGGAAATGAAGCAATCTATTGAGAATGGCTTGGAAACATATCACCTCAGGAAAAAAAATACCGGATTGCTCGAAGAATTAAGGCTAAAAAATGAAGAATTAAAAAAAAGTGAATACAAGTTTCGTAATATTTTCAACTCCAGTCTCGATTCTATATGCATAATCAATAACAAAGGTGAGGTTTTAGAGGTAAATGCAATTACATGTACCACTTCAGGTTATTCAAGAAAAGAGTTGAAGAAAAAAATATTTGTTGATGTGTTTCCCAAAAATCAGCATGAGAAAATAAATAAATGGTTGAAAAAACTTTTTAGAAAAGGGGAGGTCTTTTTTGAATCCTCTTACTCAAACTATTTGGGTGATACCATCAGTTTAGATATAATTGCAAAAGAAATTGATTATTTAGGAGACAAAGCATATCTGATTGTAGCACGTGATATTTCAGAAAAGAAGGAATTGCAACAAAAAATTATTAAAACAACCATTAACTCAGAAGAAAGGGAAAGAACTCGTATTGCTCAGGAATTGCACGATGGCATTGGCCCCCTTTTGTCTTCTATAAAACTATATACTGAAACCTATTTTAATAGCGAGGACGTTAATTTTAAAAACAATCTGGAAAATCAAATTCTGGATTCGATTGATGATACTATTGATCATGTTTCTGCAATTTCGAATAACCTGAGCCCGCATATTCTTAAAAATTTTGGGTTAAAAACAGCCATTCAAAAATTTTGCGATAAAATTCAAAAATCAACAGAAATCACTATCTTTAGAAAAGTAGATATTGGTGATAGGTTAACCGAAGAAATCGAAGTTACCTTTTACAGAGTAGTTATTGAATTGGTAAACAATACAATTAAACATGCTAATGCAAGCGAAATAGGTATAGAGTTAAGCAAAAATGGCAACACAATTGCATTATACTATTTTGATAATGGAATAGGCTATAAACTTGACGAATTGTTAAAGAAATCAAAAGGAATGGGTTTATTTAACATAAAGAGCAGGATTGAATCGTTAAATGGCGAATTAAGTTTTAATTCTGTTCCGCAAAAAAAAACACAGCTTATGATTAATGTGCCTTTATGAGTAAAGTTAAAATAATGATAGTGGACGATCATGGGATTTTTCGTGATGGAGTAAAACTTGTAATATCGCAATCCGAAGATTATGAGGTGGTTGCAGAGGCCTCGACAGGATTGGAATTTTTAGAGTATTTAAAAGTTGATATCCCTAACATTATTTTAATGGATATTTCAATGCCTGAAATGGATGGGGTAAAAGCCACAGAACTTGCATTAGACAGGTATCCACAGTTAAAAG
>JBNKJW010000296.1:0-15090 GCA_050291445.1 Bacteroidales bacterium
CGAAGTAATCAAATATTTCTTGTGGTAAGATTAATCGAATTAAGCTATTGAAATGTTCATTATCTGAATGCATAAACCTTGTATAAAAAGTCCACTAAGTTCTATCTTTAGAATTAATTCCACAACTTTTTAAAGTGATCCTAAATAAGCTAAGGAGCTGTATCAACGGCGAAGCCCTCACCGTAGGTAAAACTAACTTTTGGTTGCTGCATTTCGACAGGTGGTATACTGAGCACTTCGAAGCTCAGTATACCACTTGCCCAAATGCTCAATGATCCTCACTTTGCAGTTTTTCGTACACACTTTTTATTTTCAATCTAATCAAAAATTGCAGATAACACCTCAAAAATCTCTCAATTCTAAATTATAAACTAAACTTTCAATTTTCAAACAGCTAAAATTCACTTATATTTGTATGGCAAAATTCGCAAAAAGTAGAGCTGATGGTAACAAAGCCAACATATGAGGAGCTGGAAAAACGATTACAGCAACTGGAAACCAATTTAAAAGCAGAAAAGTTCAAGAACGAACACTCTGTTAATGTTGTTATTGATGATAATCCGGATAATATTGACAGATTAAAAGATAAATTGCAGGATAAAACCGAGCAACTGGATGAATTAAAAGCTTATATAAACACACTTGAAAATCAGTTGCGGCTAATAACAAAAAACGCTAAAGACATTATTTTCAGGTTTTCAATTGTTGACGAAAAAATAGAGTACATCAACCCCGCAGCATACAATATTCTGGAATACACTGTTGAAGAAATGTACGATCATCCCAGGTTAATGGAAAGCCTGATATTAAACAACTGGAAAGAATTGTATGAAGAAAAGTTGCAACAGTTACTTCGCAGCCATAAAAGCACCCCTTTTGAAATACAAGCTTATACCAAATCAAGAGACATTGTGTGGCTGTATATCAACTGGAACCTCATTTACGACAAATACAGAAAACCTTTTGCCATTGAAGGTACAATTACCGACATAACTTACAGAAAACAAGCAGAGCTAAACCTTAAAAAAAAGAACATTGAGTACTTGTCACTCAATGAAGAATATTTGCAGATTAACGAGAACCTCAGAAACTCAAACGCCCAATTAATTAAAAAGAACGAAGCCCTCATTCGTAGTGAAGACCAGTACAAAGTGCTAATTGACCAAGCTGCCGATGGAATATTTGTGGGCGATACAGAAGGTTTTATGCAAAGTGTAAATAACAGTGGTTGCCGGCTCACTGGTTATTCAGCCGAAGAACTTAAAGGTCTGAAGCTTTCCGATCTTTTTTATAGATCGAATAATACGCAGGCAGCCTCGTTGCTTGAAAAAGTGAAAAGCGGAAAAGCGCTTACCTCAGAACGATTAATTCTAAGAAAAGATGGAACAAAAGTTCCGGTTGAGATCAATATTAAACAACTTTCAGATGGTAGGTTTCATGCTATTTTCAGGGATGTTTCTGAAAGAAAAGAGACACAAAAACAGCTCATTAAATCAGAAGAAAGTTACCGAAATATTTACAATTCAAGCAACGATGGAATTCTGATATTTGATATTGAAACTTTAAAGATAACCGATATTAATACTGCCGGTGTTCAACTGTACGGATATTCAAAAAAAGAATTACAATCTATTGATATAGACATACTTAGCTCAGAAGAAGGGAATTTCAAAGGAGAAAGGTTTAGGAAATTATTAAACAAATCAAGCAGAACCGACAGTCAGTTATTTGATTGGCAAGCCAAAAAAAAGAATGGCGAAACTTTCTGGCTCGAAATGGATATCAAACAGGCCAATATTGGAGGAAATCTTTGTATCCTAAATGTAATAAGAGATATAACTAACCGAAAACAGACTGAAGAAAAACTAAAACAAAATGAAATAAGGTTTCGATCGCTGTTTGAGAACATGAGTAATAATGTGGCCATATTTGAGGTAATTGGAGATGGTAAAGATTTCATATTCAAAAACTTTAATTCTGCTGCCGAGAAACTTGAAGGAGTAAGCCGAAATGAAATAATTGGAAAAAGCGCAGGCACTGTTTTTCCGGCATTAAGCGAATATGATTTACTCGAATCGTTTAGAAAGGTCTGGAAAACAGGGGAACCAGCAGAAACCCCCATTATTCTTTATGATAATGATGATAAAATATTAAGCTGGACAGAAAATTTCATCTATAAATTACCTTCAAATGAAATTGTTGTTATTTATGATGACATTACCGAGCGAAAAAGAGACGAATTTGACCTGTTAAAAACAAAAGAACGTTATCGGATTGCAACTGAAGAAACAAAGGTTGCAGTTTGGGAAAGAAACCTCGAAACAAATAAAGGGCACGCAGATCCGGTTTTGTTTGAAACACTTGGATACCCCATACCCGATGTGGATGACAGCTTTAGCATTTGGAAAAATTACATTCATCCAGAAGATTTGCTTATCATCCAGGAACAAAACAAACAGCTAAAAGAAGGCCAAATAAAAGTACTTGACTGTAAGTTCAGGGCCACAGACAATGATGGAAACATCAGATGGTTTGTTGACAAAGGGGTGGCCTTAAAAAATGTAAAAGGTGAAACAACCCGTTTAATTGGTACCATAACCGATATATCAGAACAGCAAAAAATAGAAGAGCAACTCATCCTTGCTAAAGAAAAGGCTGAAGAAGCTGATAACTTAAAATCAACCTTTTTGGCAAACATGTCGCATGAAATCCGAACTCCGATGAATGGAATATTAGGATTCTCGGATTTACTTAAGCATGAAGAGACATCGGAAGAAGAAAGAAATAGTTTTATTGATATCATTCACCAAAGTGGCAAGCAACTACTTAATATTATCAACGATATTTTAGATATTTCAAAAATTGAAGTTGGTCAAATTCAAATAAACGAAGATGATTGCTCTATTAATGATATGCTGGATGAATTGCAAGGATTATTTAAACCCGAAATAAAAAATAAGGCAAACTTACAACTTGAAACTCACAAGGAATTAGCTGATAATGAAAGCATTGTAATTACAGATGGAGTACGGGTACGTCAAATATTAACCAACCTTGTCAATAATGCCATAAAATTTACATCAAATGGATATGTTGAATTTGGCTATATGGTCATTTCAAGAGACAACCCTATAGATGATGTCTCGCATGATATCCAGTTTTTTGTAAAAGATACAGGCATAGGAATACCTGACTCAAAGCGTGAAATTATTTTTGATCCTTTCCGCCAATCGGATGAATCGCATACCCGTAAATTTGGAGGAACAGGATTGGGTCTGGCAATCTCCAAAGGCTTTGTTGAATTGCTAGGGGGTAAAATATGGCACGAGTCAGTAGAAAAAGTAGGATCAACTTTCTTTTTTACCATTCCATATAAGGCAGGCAACCCAGATTTAATCCAGAAAATTGAAGCCAGTTTCAGCAACAATTATCGCTGGGAAAATAAGAGTATTCTTGTTGTTGAAGATGACGCAGTTAGTTTTCAATACCTTCATAAAATACTGAATAAAACCAAAATTAAAATTACTCATGCCTTTTCGGGATATGAAGCTGTTGACATTTGCGACAAACACAATGATATTGATTTAGTATTAATGGATATTCAACTACCTGGTATTAATGGCTATCAGGCAACGGAAAAAATCAGGGAGTTTAAACCCGATTTACCAATAATTGCCCAAACGGCTCATGCTTTGCCCGAGGACAGGCAAAAAAGTTTAGAAGCTGGTTGTAACGATTATATCTCAAAACCAATAAAAAGACAACTGTTATTGTCAAAAATGGAACATTTTTTTAAAATGAAGGTTTCAAGCTAGATCTGAGATTTGGAAAATACTTACCAGGTTTTTTGAAACAAACACACAAATCAAGTTGCTTATTTTCAGAATTTTACAAACTTAAAGCTGGTAAGTTTATTTGTCAAATTAAGATTTAGCTATAAAATATTAGGAATAAACCGCGTTGTAATCCATCCCTTGCCAGCTATTTGTTTCTTTCAAACGCTTTTCAATCTTATGCACCACCTCAAAGTTTTTTAACCCATTCCATTTGGGGGCAATAAGCAAATCAAGTGGCGACTCGCTGATAAACCGTTCAACAATTATCTGCGGGTTTAAAATCTTTAAAAAATCAACCACCAAATCAACATAATCATCCACCGAAAACAAATTAAACATTTCAGGATTTTTGGCATATTGCTTGGCCATAATTGTTTTCTTAATTACCTGTAAATGATGGAGTTTAATGCTTTTTAAAGGAAGTTCGGAGATTCTGTCAGCATGTTGCAAAAGCTCTTCGCGCGATTCGCCCGGTAATCCTAATATCATATGGGCACCAGTTTCAATTCCACGCTCTGCTGACTGTTTTATTGCATCCACCGATTCCTGAAAAGTATGGCACCTGTTCACCAGTTCAAGGGTTCGGTCAATGGTAGATTCAATTCCAAACTCTAAAACAATGTAATACTTTTTTGAAAGTTCAGCCAGGTAATCCAGAATTTGCTCATTTACACAATCGGGCCTGGTACCAACGACCATCCCAATAACACCAGGGTGTGAAAGTGCTTCGGCCCACATTTTTTTAAGGTGTTCAAATTTTTCGTAGGTATTTGAGTAGGCTTGAAAATAGCACAAATATTGTTGCGTTTTATATTTTGGTGCAAAAAAAGAAATGCCTTCGTTCAACTGAACCGAAACCGATTTGCTCGGTGTGCAATAATAAGGGTTAAAAGTATCGTTGTTACAATAAGTACAACCTCCCCTACCCTTTGCGCCATCTCGGTTTGGACAGGTAAAACCTGCATCAATAGAAATTTTCTGTACACGCTCTGAAAACTTACTTTTAAAATAAGTTGAATAGTCGTTATATCGTTTAGAATGTCCCCACGGAAACTGGATTTTATCCACCATTTATTGTTTTTAAATTAGGTGGCCAAATGTAGAATGAATTCGTTTAAAAGAAAAATTGTAATTTGGAACTATTTAAAATAAGTTGTTGGAAAACTTATTTGTGCCATACAATCCATTACATAGGAATCAGTCATGCCGGCAATAAAATCAGTTACCATCTTTTCCTGGTCATTTTCTGTTAAATAAAATTGATGCATCGATTCAAGGTATTCGCCAAAATTTTGCTCAAACTTTAGTTCCATGCTTTTATAGGCTTCATAATCCCTTTCGTACTTTTCAAACAGAATTAGCAGATAATCAAATAAAGCATAAATTATTTTTCCGGCTACAATTCTGTTTCTATCTTTTTTTGTATTGTGATAAATACGTTCGTAATTAAAATTTTTTAATTGCTTAATTACCTCAAAAAGCGAATCTGAAAAACCAAGCTTATCTACTGATTTTGAATTATTTATAATGTCATGAACAAGCGTATCGATAATTTGACTGTTGTTTTCACCAAGATATTTCCTCACACTCTCCGGGATATCCTCACGATTAATAAATTTAGCCGTTACCCCATCTTCAATATCGCGCCCTAAATAGGCTATTTTATCAGAGAACCTTACAATACACCCTTCGTATGATGAAGGTTTTACTTTTCGGTTATGAACCGTATCCAAATCTTTTACAACAGTATCAGGAACCAGGTATTGCTCAAAACTTTCACCATTGTGCGAAATAATGCCGTCCTTCACTCCATAAGTAAGGTTAAGCCCGCTTCCATTGTTTGCCAAATGCTCAACTATGCGATAGCTATTTACTTCATGAATAAATGAGTTTCCGCCACCCAGCCGCTTATTTAAAAAATGTTCACCTTCGTGGCCAAAAGGAGCATGCCCCAAATCATGGCCCAATCCAATTGCAAAAGCCATATCAGTATCAAGTTCCCAACCATATTGATTCAACCCCAAACAAATTGACTTGGCTATTGTGGCCACATGCATTACATGTTCTATTCTGGTACAAACATGATCATTTTCAGGTGCAAAAAAAACCTGGGTTTTATGTTTCAACCTTCTGAAAGGCATCGAATGAATTATAGCAGTCTGATCGCGAAAATAATGCCCTCGTATAGGGGCGTCTTTTTCTCGTGTGCGTTTTAAATAAACTTCATCTGGTAACGGATTCTGCATAGCTAAACTTTTAAATTTAACCCAAAAAATTCATAGAATTTTTGCAATCTCTGATTGCGATTAAGTTCAACTAAAATTTTGGATACCCAAAATTAAACTTCTCTAAATCGGGGTTTCTTACATTTAGATTCATAAACGAAAAAGTTTATGAATAATGCAAGTTAAAAGTAATCAAAAAATGCATAACTTAGCTATGCAAAAAAGTCATATAAACGCACAACTATGAAAACCTTAGCCTTAATTTTATTTATCTTCCTTTTGTCTTGTGGAAATACAATTGATATTGAACAAGTAAAAAAAGAACTGATAAAAGCTGATGAAGAATTCTCAAAACTTTCAGTTGATAAGGGAAAAAACCATGCATTTTTAAGTTATTTAGATAATGAAGGTGTTATTTTAAGAGGCAATGGCCTCCCCCTTGAAGGCAAAAGCGCAATAGCCAAGCTTTACGAAAATCAGCCTGACACCTCCTACACGCTTAAATGGAAGCCCCAACATGCAACAGCCTCAAAATCAGGAGATTTAGGCTACACTTATGGTGTTTGGCAATACAATAATAAGGATACCTTAATTTGGGGTACTTATGTTACCATTTGGAAAAAAGATGAGAACGGTAAGTGGAAATTTGTATTAGATTCGGGCAATACTGGCCTTGGTGATGATGCTGAAAAAATAAAGGAGCAGTTTTAAACACTGCTCCTTTAAAGTTTTATTCAGTTTGTATTGAGAATTTAAGTTTTACAGGGTTTGCTTCAGTAATTTGCTGTTGATTTCTTGTATATGTAAGATTATAAACGTTGGCTATTGCACTTGAAAAATTATCAAATGCACTTTGCAACTCACCAGAACCAGACGGAAACTGGGCAACCCCACCATTTGCAGATAATTTTTTTAGAATATTTCTATCAACCCCGCCTTTTCCTTCAAGGCCAATCATAAAACTGCTTATTTTAATTTCGTTATCATCATTAATTAGTTTGTCATAAAGAAAGTCAGAAGTAACACCAACAGAAGAATTATTATCGGTGCCATCCGTAAATCCTAATATAGCTTTGCTTTCTGCCTCAACCGGAAGCAGCATGTCAATTGCTTCATTAACACCATCATAAAAAGCAGTAAATTCGCCTTCTGTTAATTCATTAATATAATTTGTAATAGTGGTTTGATTATTCGTAAGGGGCAATGAATTAACAGTTGTAGAAAAATCAACAATTCCAATCTGCACGTTATCCAACTCAGCAAAAAGCTTCTCCACAAAATCGTTTGCAAATTGCTTTACACTTGCAAAATCCTCACCAAGTGATTGACTTCGATCAAGTACTAAAACAACACTCAAACTTCTTGTTGGTTCATAACTCATCGTAAATTCAACATCTTCTTTCCATTTCTCCTCTTTAAATTCATAGGCTGTTATATTCGAAATTGAATAATTTCTGTAATTGTCATCAATAATCCTAAAATTATCAATGAGCACTTTTGTTAAGTTTCCAACAGCAATACCCTCAAACTGCTTATCAAAATCAATTTTTATTTCTTTAGAAGTTGCTGCTTCATCCAGACTAATCTGTGGATTAGTCCCTGTAGGGTTCCAAAAATCAATGTAAATATCAAATGCTGTTTTTGGATTTGTTTTATCTTTCTTACACGCAACAAAAATTAACGCAAAGCTTAAAAAAAACAGTGTTTTTACTACTAAATGTTTCATATCTAATTGTTTTTAGTTATTCAATAGTTTAAAATTTAATTATGTGTTGTAATTATGTAAAACTCCTAAAATCAAACTTTAGTATATTGTATTTAAAAAAAATAAAAGTATAAGTTACATAATAACCTGAGTTCGACATAAAATATTCAACACAGAAATTCGGAATTATACCAGATATGTGCTAAAAATTAATTCAAACTGTGTGAATATTTTTAATCGAACTCAGGTTAATATAATAATGTCGGCCACAGGACCATGGCAATACAAATATTTTTTACACCAAAACGTTGTAAGCTTCGATAAGTGATTAAACCTGATGGTTGGAATTCACTTTTGGGTTTTTCAAAAAAGAATAACTAAGCACCAAACTAATAAAAAATAGAGTTGCTGCTATAAAAAGGTCGATGATTTTATGAAAATCTTTAAAAAAAACAGAAATAAAAAGCTCCAGCAGAAACCAAAAGCCATGTAGCAATAATAAAAAAACTGTTGCTTTAACAGTCGTCAATTTATCTGAAAGTTTTTGCAAACGATGGATAAAATTACCTCTTTCAATTTTATTAAAATCAGCAAATAATGTTGTTATTCTTTTTGCATAAAAAAAGTAAATGATAATTAAAGCAAAACTAAATGCAACCCGGTAAATTTGTGAGTATATATAAAAAAAATCAAACCCATTTTCTCCTGTAAATGAATCAGTTACAACAGGAATAAATAAAACAATTGCAAAAATAAAAATCCAAAAATAATTGAGCAGCTCCCTAACACCAGTTATGTTTTCGTAAATTCTTGAATAGGCATACAAGTAAATAAAAATGGGCAAAAGGATTTGAAAAGGAATAACTGCAGATGCCCTAAAATGATCGGGAATAAAAAAACCACGATATTCAAAAAAATAAAAGGAATATTGGATTAAAAATAAAATAAATATAGCCACCAGAAATAAATTATAAATCCTTCGGTATTTTTTTATTAACAGAATAGTAATACTTACAAAAGATTGCAAAATACAAACTAACAAAAATACACTAAAGAAGTTGCTAAAATTCACTTCACTAATTTACTATTTATTACTTACTTAATTTTTCGTAATATTTACACCATTCTGTCAATTTACATTCCTGGCATTTAGGCTTTCGAGCCAAACAAACGTATCTGCCATGCAAAATCAACCAATGATGCGCAATTGGTATTAACTCCTGCGGAATATACTTAACCAGCTGTTTTTCAGTATCAAGCGGTGTTTTTGAGTTAACAGTTAACCCCAACCTTGCTGAAACCCTAAATACGTGGGTATCTACAGCCATAGCGGGCTGATTAAACAATACAGAGGCCAAAACATTAGCCGTTTTTCGCCCAACACCTGGCAATTTTTGCAATTCATTTACATCGGCTGGCAATTCGCCTTTAAAATCATTAAGTACCATATTGGCCATACCAACCAAATGCTTAGATTTATTGTTGGGATAAGAACAGCTTTTTATGTAATCAAAAACTTCAGCCTGTTCGGCCTGGGCTAGTTTTTTAAAATCCGAAAATCGCTGAAAAAAATCAATTGTGATTTGATTCACCCTTTTATCCGTACATTGCGCTGATAAAATAACTGCAACAATCAATTCATAAGGAGAGTTATAATTTAGTTCGGTTTCGGCAATTGGCTTGTTTTCTTTAAAATAAGCAAGAATATTATCGAATCGTTCCTTTTTTGTCATTTTCTAATGATTAAATAGCTCATATAGAGAGCAGATTTCTATTAGCACGAAGATAATAAAAAAAGATCGTGCAATTATTTATATTTTTGCGCTTCAAATAAAAAAATATGATAAGTTACCTTCAAGTTGAGAATATAAGCAAAGCCTTTGGGGAAAATATACTTTTTGAAAATATTTCATTTAGCCTTCATAAAGATGAGAAAGTGGCCTTAATAGCAAAAAATGGCTCAGGTAAAACAACTTTGCTTAATATTATTACAGGCAAAGACACACCAGATGAGGGAAAAATTGGGAAAATGAAAGATTTAAGCATATCTTATCTTTCACAAACACCTGATTTTGAAGATAGTAACACTATCCTTAAGCAAGTTTTGGATAGTACCAACCAAATAAGTAAGGTCATTAACAATTATCATGAGGCGCTGGAATCAGGCGATGAAAACCTAATGCAACAGGCTACTGAAGAGATGGACATAACATCAGCATGGGACTATGACCTAAAAATTATTCAAATACTGAGCAAACTAAAAATTAATAATGTTAACCAAAAAGTAAAGCATTTATCTGGTGGCGAAAGAAGAAGAGTTGCCCTGGCAGCTGCCCTGATTGAAACTTCGGATATTTTAATACTGGATGAGCCAACCAACCACCTTGATTTGGAAATGATTGAGTGGTTAGAACAGTTCCTGAACAACCGCACAGGTACACTTTTTATGGTTACGCACGACAGGTATTTTATGGAAAATATTTGTAGCTCAATTATTGAAATTGAAGATAATACGGTGTATCAGTACAAAGGAAATTACCAGTATTATTTAGAAAAGCGGGAAGATCGTTTGCGCGAAATGCAGGCTAATATTGATAAAGCGAGCAACCTTTACAGAAAAGAATTGGAATGGATGCGAAGAATGCCCCAGGCAAGGGCTACCAAAGCAAAATACCGAATTGATAATTTCTACAACATTAAAGAACAAGCCCATAAAAAAATTGATGACAGCACACAAACTATTGATATTCAGTCGAAAAGACTTGGGAAAAAGATTTTGGATTTAGAAAACGTTTCGAAACAGTTTGATGAAAAAAAATTGATTGACAATTTTACCTACAAATTTGGACGAGCACAAAAAATTGGAATTATTGGTTCAAACGGTACAGGCAAATCAACTTTTTTAAACATTATTACCGGCAATTTACAACCCGATTCGGGCACTATTGAAAAAGGCGAAACAGTGCAGTTTGGCTATTACAGGCAACAAGGCATTCAACTCGATGAAGACCTTAGAATGATTGATGTGATTAAAGAAATTGCCGAAGTGATGACCATTGGAAAAGAAAAAACGCTTTCGGCAGCTCAATTGCTTGAATATTTTAAGTTTCCGAAGGAAAAGCATTACTCCTATGTTTCAAAACTAAGCGGTGGCGAGCGAAAAAGGCTTTATCTGCTCACTGTTTTAATGAAAAACCCCAATTTTTTAATTTTGGATGAGCCTACCAACGATTTTGACATCCAAACTTTGAATGTTTTGGAAGACTATTTAAATAATTTTCCAGGAAACGTACTGATTGTTTCGCACGACAGGTATTTTATGGACAAAGTAGTGGATGAATTATTCGTGTTTGAAAAGCAGGGTGAAATTTCCAGCTTCCCGGGAAATTATACTGATTATCAAGATCATATAGCCTATATTGAAAAGAAAAAACAAAAAGCTGAAAAGGAATTAAAACCCAAAGCGGAGAAAAAACCAAATGAAAAAAAGAAATTTGGCTTTAAAGAAAAAAGGGAGTTTGAATTGCTCGAAAATGAATTGGAAGATTTAAACAACGAAAAGCAGGAATTGGAAACACTTATGAATTCTGGCAATTTAAACAACGATGAGCTAGTGGAAAAATCAAACAGGTATTCAACACTGCTCGAAATAATTGATGAAAAAGAAATGCGCTGGTTGGAATTAAGTGAATTGCAGGATTAGTGAGGCAGAACTGAGAACTGAGTTCTCAACCCTCAGTATTCAGTACTCATTAGTCAGTTGACAGCATACCAACTTAGTACTGCATAATGCCGACTGATTTTATCTAAACTTTCGGTTTTGCTTCTTTTTCAGACCTTTTAGCTTTTTTTTCTCTTTTTTGCGTTTCATTATTATCTCATTTTTCTTTATTCTCGCAGGAACATCAACTTTTTTAAACGGAATACGATAAGAGATTGTCCAGTTCACTCCTAAACTGCCACTTTTATCGTAGTTTCCAAAGCCCGGAATAGTTGATGGGGCAATCAATTCAGCCTCTTTTTTTGAAGTCAGCATTTTTACCCTTACCGATAGGCCAACAAAAACATTCTTCAAAAACCATAACTCAGCTTTTCCTCCAGCAACAAATTCAGCCCACTGAGCCGAAAGCATTTCTTTGCCCGTTTCAATTGGCTCACCGTCGAAACTGTAACCTTCAACTAAATTTATATTATGGCTGTAAACCGAATACCCATAACGAAGGCCTATGTATAAAATATCATCATTTATCCGCTTTTTTTTGTCGTACAAATTAAAATCAATCCCAAGCAAACCAAAACCGCCATTTATCGAAGAATTCGTGCTGTCGTTAAGGGCATCCATTTGCGAAAAACCTCCCTCAAATGTGGCATACTTATCCTCCATAAATTCATAATCCCCCAGGATCAGGATTTCATTTTTTGTGCCAGAAGCAGTGTTAATCAAAAAATTTCCAACATCCATCCCTATTCTTAACCCTTCGTACCTTGCTGTATCCACTTGCGAAACAGTATTTATTGATATCAGCAATACAAATCCAATTAATAGAATGGTTGGTTTATAACTCCTCATTTTTTACTTTTCTAAATTCCAAAAAAAACAACAACTAACTATAAATCAAATAGTTAAAATTAAAAAAACCTGATAAATAATGGTTCTAAAGTAATACATTTTTTGTAGCTAAAAACAAAAAATGACCGATTTTAATTCATCACAAATTATTGGTAGTTGATAAAACATTCCCCTATGCTTTGTTTGTAAGGGCAATAAAATTACCTACTTTTGCATCTTTAAATATTAAATTGTTTAGCTTAGTAGCCATATAAAATAACTCTTTTAATAACAAAGTTAAACTACAAAATCGTTACAAAACATAACAAAAAAAGATGAGCAAAAAATCGATAGACCCAATTGGAAAATTAATGGATTTGCGTTACCGTTCACACCCCTGGCATGGTATTGAAATTGGTGAGAAATGCCCACAGATAGTAACCAGCTTTATTGAAATGGTTGCCACCGACACAGTAAAATATGAAGCAGACAAAGAAAGTGGTTATTTAACTATTGATCGACCACAAAAATATTCGAACATTCTTCCAGCACTTTATGGCTTTATTCCGCAAACTTACTGTGGAAAACAAGTAGCCAAAAAAAGTGCAGACATTCTAAAAAGAAATGATATAATTGGTGATGGCGACCCACTGGATATTTGTGTGTTAACTGAAAAAGAAATTACACATGGCGACATTCTGGCACAAGCTGTACCAATTGGAGGTTTCAGAATGATTGATGGCAACGAGGCGGATGATAAAATTATTGCAGTACTTAGAAATGATGCTGTTTACAGTGGTTATAAAGATATTAATGATTGTCCGCTACCCGTTGTTGACCGTTTGCGCCACTATTTTTTAACCTACAAAGACATGCCTGGTGAAAAACGAGACTGTGAAATTACACACATTTATGGTGCAAAAGAAGCACACGATGTTATTAATCGCTCAGTAAAAGATTATAGGGATTATGTTGAGAACCTGCTTTTCTCATAAATGATAACTTACTGAAAATCTAAAAGTTACCAATTAAGTCGTTAAAGATTAGTCACTAGTCTTTGTTTGAAAAATAGCTAGTGTCATTTCAAGGCTAGTGTCATGTCAAAGCTAATTTGTCAGGTGACAACACCTGACAAGTACACCAAAAATTGTATTTTGGTTTATTGGTCTATTTGAAATCACTACCAAACAAATTTCGGTTGCAGTACTTCGACAGGCTCAGTAAGCAAGTTTGTCGAAGCACTAATTTTCCCCCTTCACCACCGAATGCTTTTTCCACAGGCCAGTAAAAAAATAAATTAATGACAAAGAGAACCCAGCTATCCAGGCTAATGGGATGCCCCACCAAATGCCTTCGGGCCCCATTTTCCCGGATAAATACCACGAAATAGGTATCCGAACCAACCACAGTGCCAACAAGGTAATAAACATTGGAACGATGGTATCCCCTGCCCCGCGATAAACCGCATTTAGACTAAACATTAAAGCAAAAATTAAATAAAAAGACGATACAATTACCAGGTATTCATAGCCTACCTCAATAACTTCTTTAGTTGGTGTAAACATTCCCATTAGACTGCGCCCAAAAAAAATGGCCACCAAAGTAAAAAATAACGAAATGGCTGAAGTCATTACTAAAGTAGCCAGCAAACCTTTTCTCACCCTTTTGGGTTTATTGGCACCTATATTCTGGCCAACAAAAACAGTTAGTGCCATAGCAAAACTCATGGCAGGCATAATAGCAAAAGAGTCAATCCTACCCGCAGCAGAATAAGCATCAATAACAGTTGTATTAAACTGATTTACAATACGATAAATGGCAACCATCCCTACTGCAACAAACATATGCTGCAAGCCTGATGGCAAGCCAATTCTTACACTTTTTACAAAAATATTGAGGTTAAAAGCAAAGTCGGAAGTTTCTGTTTTAAACAGTTCGTGTGTTTTGTATAAATAAATTATAGCACCTAGTAAAGAAATTGCCTGCGCAAGAACAGTGGCCACAGCAACACCAGCAATTCCCCATTTAAAAACAATTACAAAAACCAAATCGAAAACAATGTTGAGCAACGAAGCCACAATTAAAAAATAAAGCGGCGTTTTAGAATCTCCCAGGCCGCGCAATATACTATTGGTAGCACTCATGCCAAATGTAGTAATAATACCGCCCATTATAATATCAAGATACAAACTGGCCCTGGGAATAATTTCTTCGGGCAAATCAATCATCCTAAAAATAGCTTCGGATGAAGCAATACCAATTATAGAAAGCAAAACAGAAGAAATAATCACAATTACATATATGGTAAATATAGCCTGCTTAACTTTAACCATGTTTTTTGCCCCATAATATTGCGAAATAACAATAGTTGCGCCCGAAGCAATTCCAAAAACAAGCGAAACCAGTGCAAACATTACCGGAAACGAGGCGCCTACTGCTGCCAGTGCACCATCACCCAAATAGTTGCCAACAATAATACTATCTACCACATTGTAAAGCTGTTGAAAAACATTTCCCAACAACATGGGCATGGTAAACTTTAAAATAAGCGAACTGATATTTCCTGTGGTTAAATCTTTCACAGCAATAGTATGTTGGTGTATTTGTTTTAAGGATACTTAGGGCTCGCTGAATAACGCCTAAGCCTATTAAAATTAAACATTTACATAAAAGAAGTTGTAAAAAAGTGCAAAGGTTTTTAAAAAAATAGTAATTTTTCCTTGCATTAACTTTATCTTCAAGTAGCAAAAAACTTATACATCTTCGCTTTGCTAA
>JBNKJW010000297.1:0-3814 GCA_050291445.1 Bacteroidales bacterium
TTTGAAAAGAACTTCAGAGTACGAGAAAAGTTATTCTCAATTCCCAAATCCGATCATTTCAGTCGATTCATTTTTAAATTCGAAGAATTACTAAGAACTTAACAGGGAACAGAAGTAATTAAAGACAGACCAGAAAAAGACCAGGTCTTTAATAAGAATAAAGAAAAAATATTTAGCAATTATTGATCTAAATTGTTGTCGATATGGTCTAGTTTCCATATTACTCTGTACGTGTAGTTTATTGAAAAGTAGTGTTGCTAGTTTGGGACTTGTATAGTTTAAGTCCGAAACCTAAGTTCAAATTATTATGGCTACAATAGGGATAGAAGTAACATCATGCTACTGTTAACGTGTTTTCGATAATTTTTTGTTTAATATATTCAGTTTTTTCTTATAAGACGGGTTTTATACAAAGCCTTTTTTAGCAAATTTACATTTTTTATTCATTTCTGGATTTTTAATAATTTTTTAATTAACTAGGTTAGTGAACAACGTTTTAACGTTAATTATCAAGGACTAAAAATTGTATAGGAAGCCCTAATAATCAGAAATAAAGACGGTGCTTAAAGTTTGCTAGTAGAACTACAAAAAGAATAAAAACATTTCTCTCATTTAATCACCAGACTTAACGATTTAGAAACTATTACCTAATCGTGAAGTCTTTTTTTGACCTGATTTTAGCTACATTAATCTAGAAACCTTTCAATTGGATGAGTCGTATTCAAAACGTTAGATTTACTTTAATTATTAAATTGGCTATTTTTTTATTTTTGAATTCGATTTGAAATTCTTGAGTGCGCCTATAATTGTACATCAGAATTAGCTTAATTCGCGTGGTTTTTCTAGAATTTCGTAACTTTTCTCTAATTTAGTTTGCGTCTACTAATCGCCCAGTAATTTTTAGCCAGTTTTGAGCTCCTGGGTAATTATCTGGTGCTAACTTCACGGCTTGAAGCCAATATTCGGCTGCTTTGTCAAAAAGTTCTCGTGATAATTCTGTATAGTCATCGTCATCTAAAGTTTGGACGCGAAGAGCCTGTGAATGATAAATAACGGCAATATTATTTAGCGCTTGTGGAAGATTAGAATTTAAAGTTAAAGCTTGGTGATAAAATTCTAAGGCTTTCGCATATCTCCCAGTATTACCGTAAATTAAACCAATATTATATAAACTATAACTCCGATCATAAGGGTCTTCTTCTAACTGAAGTGCTTCATAATAATTTCGTAAAGCTTCGGCATACCTCCCTCGACCTTGTGCGGCCATCCCCGCTCGATAATAAGAAAATGCTTGTTTTTCTTGCTTACTAGCGGGCAAAATTTTTAAAAGAATATCCGCAATGACGGTAAAGGTTTTGTCAATAAAATTTCCCATAAGGTTTGATGACTGAAGAATGGTAATTTTTAAAATCTATTATAATTATACATTAGTAAACCGGTTTTTGTAATTTAGTTGGAAGTGATAAAAGGAAATAACGCTAAAATTCGTGCTTGTTTTATTGCTTTAGCAAGTTTTTTTTGCTGTTGAACAGTGACGCCTGTTACTCTTCGAGGAAGAATTTTCCCTTGTTCACTAATAAATAATGTTAGCAGATCAATGTCTTTGTAATCAATTTTTTGGTTTAATCCAACAGGTGATGTTCTTTTTTGTTTGAAGGCCATATTTTTATTTTATTTCTTTGTGGATAGTTGGTTTATTACAATACGAACAATATTTTTTTAATTCTAGCCTTTCAGGATTATTTCTACGATTTTTTTGTGTCGAATAACGAGAGACACCAGTTGCTGCCCTGTTTAAATTTGACCTACATGAAGTACATTCTAATGTAATTAAAATTCGGGTTCCTTTATTTTTTGCCATAGAAGTTTGAAGTAATAATATTTAAATATTATATTGCCTAAATTTTTTGATCTTATCAAGGTTTAGAGTCAGATAAAACTTTTGTATAGCTAGGTATTAACAGGCTGGGAGAAAGATTTTATAGCAGCGTCAACAAGATAAATATTAGTATTAAATTTAACTAATTATGTATGATAATTTTAATTTAAAAAAGTATGTTGAACTATTAAATCAGAAAGAGCCAACTAAAATTGATCGACGCCAATTACGTTTCTATAGCGTGGGAGCTGAGACCATCGATCTTAACGTATTTCGGGCAAAGTTTTTAAAAATGCAGAACCAAGATGACACTACTGCTCAAAATCTTTCAATTAATCTATAATTAAAAAAAGATCCAGTTATGCGTTTGATAAATTTGATATATGACAATTTTATGTTGGCAATTGAACTCGGGCCTGAGGCAGGTATCTCTGAAATCTACCTAAACCAAAATTGGCTCATCCCCGTTACATTAAATACGGGTAATTCAATATATGTTAAAATAACTCCTATTAAAGTAAAAAATAAAACGACTTTTGTTTGCAGTCCGCGAAATAAAATATTAACTTCTGAATTTTACTAAAAAGTTCCCTCAGTTCACAGGTTTTTAGTAAACTAAAAACCTGTGAACTGAGGGAACTTAAAGATTTTTTAAGCCTACCACTAGTTAATTAACTAGTAACGTCCCCCTTCTGGGTTTGCTTGAACACTATACGATTTAATAGTATATCTAATCATTCGACCTGGGCCTTCGCCACGCTCTAAATAGAAACCTGGTTCATTACTAGGTCGATTGACAATAAATGACATAACACAACTCTCTGTACCATAGCCTGCGTCAAAGGCATTTACGCGAATGTAGCCAGCAGCACAAGATTTGCGAGCTTCTTTTAATTCAAACATTACAGATGCAGCATCTTTAATGTCAAATAAAGGCAAACCCCATAATTCCCAATAATTATTACGTGGGTGTGGATCATCTGTCCACTCAACATTCATAGCCCAACCTTTAGAGATTGCGTAATTAACTTGTTTTTCAATCTGTTGATCAGTTAAATCTGGTAAAAACGAAAAGCAACCTTGTGTAAGTCTCACTATTCAAATACTCCTTATTTATAAGTAAATTATTATACGTTTGCTGTCGGTGTAGCAGCGAAATCTGCTGTATCTGTAGATGTGTAATTAAAACTGATATCTTTCCATAAATCTAAAGCCGTTTGTAAAGGACCACATGTTTTTGCTGCGTTACGTAAAATTTGAGGACCTACCTCATTATTAAAGTAATCAGCACCTTCATTACGAGCTAAGATCATAGCTTCTAAAGCTACACGGTTAGCTGTAGCACCTGCTTGGATTCCATCAGGGTGACCGATTGTACCACCACCAAATTGTAAAATTACATCATCACCTAAATAATGAACTAATTGATGCATTTGACCACAGTGAATACCACCAGAAGCCACAGGCATACATTTACGTAAACTAGCCCAACTCATTTCAAAGAAAATACCGTAAGGTAAGTTTACATCTAAGGTCGTTAAGCGTAATGTATCATAAAAACCTTTAATCATTAAAGGATCACCTTCTAATTTACCAACTACTGTACCTGCGTGGATATGGTCTACACCAGACATACGCATCCATTTACAAATTACACGGAAGTTAATCCCATGATTTTTTTGACGAGCGTAAGTTGAGTTACCCGCACGGTGTAAATGTAAAAGCATATCGTTTTCACGTGCCCAAATAGCAATACTTTGAATTGCTGTGTAACCCATTACTAAATCGATCATAACGATTACAGAACCAACCATTTTAGCGTACTCTGCACGTTTGTACACTTCTTCCATAGTAGCTGCAGTAATGTTTAAGTATGAACCTTTAACTTCACCTGTAGCTGCTGATGCACGGTTAATACCTTCCATACAGTATAAG
>JBNKJW010000298.1:0-14559 GCA_050291445.1 Bacteroidales bacterium
TCCTTCAAAAATTTGTTGCAATTTCTGCTAAAAATTAATTCAAACTGTGTGAATATTTTTAATCGAACTCAGGTTAATACCAATTGCATTTATATTTTAGTCCAAAAGAAAATTATAAATTGCAATGGTAAATGCCGATGCTACTTGAAAATAGTCGAATGAGGCTTTGCCGAAATTGGACTATTTTGAAAGTAAAATCGGTATAAAAATAGATTTGAACAGACAATAAAAGATCAACATGAGCTATGACACAAAGACAATTTGTAACATGATATTTTATGTGTTTTTTCGATATTATTTGAAATAATTTTAACTTTACTTTACTTTCGTTGAAATAATTAAAAATCATTATCACCATGTACAAACAAAATCTCACAGTTTTTTTTGCAATAATTATCTTTTTTGCTACAGCAGGGTGCAAAAAAGATGAAAAAAGTACTTTAGGCTCTTGCGATAACGAACTATACAATACAGAATATACCGGAGTAGCAACATGGTACACAGCTGAGGGCAATATGGGTAACTGCATGATTGAATTCCCTGCAGATAAAATGTATGGTGCCATGAATAAGCAACAGTACGACAATAGTAATGCTTGTGCTGCCTATGCAAAAATCACTAATCCCGAAAACAATAAAGAAGTTATTGTGCAAATAGTGGATCAATGTCCTGAGTGCCAGCACGGGCATATCGACCTTTCGCCCGAAGCATTTGAAAAACTGGCTCCTTTGGGGGATGGTTTGATTGATATCAAATGGGAATACATTAAAAATCCTACCAATAAAAACATAAGCATTCGTTACAAAACAGGGTCAAATCCATGGTGGACGGCTGTGCAGGTGCTCGACCCCATGTACATGATCTATTCACTTGAAGCAAAAAACAATAACGGCGAGTTTGTTTCGATTAAAAGAACTACTTACAACTATTTTCTTGATGAAAGTGGTTTTAAAGATGGACAGGAAGGACCTTATGAGTTGAGAATAACAGATGTAAACGGACATGTTGTTACAGGAACTTTTGCAGACCAGCCAGATGTTATTCAACCGACAAATTTACAATTTGACGATTGTCAATAAACATTATAGATAATGGTAGCTGTGCCAGTTTTTCGCTTGGCAAATGAGGTGTTCGGTTTTATCAAACTAAAGGTTCGCCTACTCGTAAAGGAAATATTATATATTTGTTTTGAAAGAAAAAATAAATACGCCAATGAATAATGATCAGTATATCAGTGACTTAATGACCAATGTTCTACTTTCTACCTCATATTTCCCCCCAATCAGTTACCTTAAGGCAATTATCAATGCAAAAAGTGTAAGTATTGAACAGCACGAAAACTTTGTAAAAAAAACCTATCGCAATCGTTGCCGGATTTATTCAGCAAATGGAGTTATTAACCTTACTGTGCCTGTTGAAGAAGCTACACGAAGAAAAGTACCGGTAAGAGATGTTAGAATTGATTATTCAACTAATTGGCAAAAGCAACATTTAAAATCCATTGAATCAGCTTATAAATCATCGCCATTTTATGAATATTTAATTGATGATTTCGATTTTGTTTTTAATAAAAGGTGTATTTTTTTGTTTGACTTAAATAATTTGATTCTGGAACGAATTGCAGAATTATTGGAGGCAAGTTTTAACGTAAAAATGACAGAAAGTTTTGAAGTTTCGCCAGTTGCTGTTCAAAATTACAGGGATGTTCTGCAAGCAAAAAAAGAAAATGAAAACCCGTTTATATCCATCAAAGAATATCATCAGGTTTTCATAGAAAAATATGGGTTCCAAAAAGACTTATCTGTTTTGGATTTATTTTTTAACCTGGGCGGAGAGGCTTATTCTTACCTGATTGAGCAATATTAAACAACCTCCACCTCGATCTTAGCCTTATTTCTTCCCTTTTCCTTTTTTACCTCCTTTATTACCATGCTTGCCTTTATTTTTTTTCGATTTTCCAGAGGCGTTATTTTTTAATGCATGAAATGCCGGTGAGCCGGGCTTAATACCCATTTGTTTGGCAATATAGCCCCATCCTTTATTTTTATGTTGTTTATACACCGATAAAACTTCATCAATTGGTTTTCTGGTGTGTTTTCCAATTTCCAGGGCGAAATACCATTCAGCGGGCTGCATTTTTAAAGTAGCCCCCATATAGTTTAATTTCTTTTCTGAAATATTGTAGCTTGTTTTTAGCTCTGTTTTAAAAACTCCCAAATCAAGCTTTGCTTGTGCATTAATCGAATTTAAATCAGTATCAAGTCGAATATCGCCCGATTTGAATTGAACCTGGGCAAAAGAATACCCAACTACGAATAAAAATAAAAGTAGAATTCCTGTTTTTTTCATTGTTGTTTTATTATTAAGTGAGTAATTGTACCAACTTATTATTAAGATACAAAAATAAAACGTAGTAACACTTATTTTGTTATTTCTAAAATTGATTATACATTTATCAGATACATAAAATCTGCGAACAACAGTGAAAGGGACAGTTAATCAGAATTATAGTCAGTTATTTGGGTATTCATATAACGGTGTGGTAATTTTTAATAGTACAAAGGAGCTCATTTATGCAAACAAAGCTGCCGAAGCTATTTTGGAAGAACTTAAAAAGGGGGAAAAAAAGTTTGATAAGATTTTTCAAATAAATTTATCCTTTCATGAGTTAGAAAAACAATGCAAAAAACAAGAAAACTTTTTCTTTGAAAACGCTGCATTAAAACTTAACGCTACTTTTTTAAAGGAAGAAGATGCATTGCTTATTCATCTTGCAAGGAAGGAGAATAATTCTGACCTGGTTGAGGAATCGGCAGACAGTTTTATGGTTTTGGACAAAGAGTTTAATATTGTCTATGTTAATAAAAGTGCCTGTAAATTAACTGGTTATGATGCCTCGGAACTTCTCAAAATGCAGTATCCTTCCTTGTTTTCAGACAAAGAAATTAGCCAAAGGCCAATTACCAATAATGATATTGAACTGGGAGAAACCATTATTGTTGAGCGTGAATTGCTTAGGGCGGATAAAGCAACCATAGATGTGGAAATTCGCTCAAAAATGCTTTTGAACGGTAACTATTTATCCATTATACGAGATATAACTTCCAGGGTGTTAATTAGAAAGCAATTAGAAAAAAAGAACCTTGAGTTAAAACAAACCTACGAGAAAGTAATCAATAGCGAAAACAAGTATAAACACCTTTTCAAAAATATTCCCATAGGGATTTTTACGGCTAATGATCAAGGCAAAATTGAAAGTATTAATGCGCAAATGGTTGAAATATTGGGTTCTTCTTCTCCTCAGGCGAGTATGCAGTTTAATTTATTTACACTCCCTACGCTTGGTGGAACTGAATTACTTAATGATTTGAAAGAATGCTTGTACAATGGTAAGACCTTTTTTAAGCAATATGAATACACTTCGATGTGGAATAAAAAATCATATCTTAAAACTCATATGCTGCCTTTTAAAAGAAAGGGGCGAACTTGTATACTTGCCATTGTTGAAGATTATTCTAAACAGCACGAAAGTGAAGCAAGGTTGCGTATTTTATCGCAAGGTGTTAATAATTCACCAGCAAGTATAGTTGTTACCAATGCTCAGGGTAAAATTGTTTTTGTAAACAAAAAATATACTGAAGTAACTGGTTATAGTTTTGATGAACTTCAGGGAAAAACACCAGGAATCTTAAACTCAAATTTTCATAACAAAAAATTTTATGAAAAGATGTGGACAACTATTCATAATGGAAAGGAATGGGTTGGTGAGTTTAGGAACAAGAAAAAAAATGGTGAAATTTTTTGGGAAAGTGCTATGATATCGACCTTGAAAGATGAAAAGGGGCAGATAACTAATTTCATGGCCATAAAAGAAGATATTACCAACAAAAAAGCAGTTGAAAAAGAACTGAAATTTAAAACCCAACAACTTACTGGGTTGGTAGACAATACTCCTGATAGTATTTGTTTCAAAGGTGAAAATGGCGAATGGGTTTTGGCAAACAATGCAGTTTTATCAGTTTTCGGATTAGAAGGTGTTGATTATCAGGGGAGAAGTAATGAAGAGTTGGCTACGTTAAGTGAAAGTGCAACTAATTATTTAATGGAGGATTTAAAAAGTGATGATCTGGCGTGGCAAAAAAAAGGACTGTTAAAATTCGAAACTGAAATAATTAAAAGTGATAAGGAAAAAATAACCCTTGAAGTTATCAAATTCCCGTTGTTCCATACAACCGGTGAGCGAAAAGGAATGGTAAGTATTGGGCGGGATGTTACCAGTAGAAAAAAACATGAACATGAACTAAAAGAGGCTAAAGAAAGAGCTGAGGAAGCGGATACGTTAAAATCTGCTTTTCTGGCCAATATGTCGCATGAAATAAGAACCCCATTGAACGCCATACTCGGTTTTTCGGGTTTAATGGCCGATTATAACCTCGATAAAGACTCAGTAACGCGCTTTATTAATATTATTCAGGTAAACGGAAAGCAATTGCTGACAATTATTGATGATATTTTACTTGTTTCAAAACTACAGGTAAACCAAATAAAAGTAGTAACTGCTGAATTTGAACTTGAACAGGTTTTTAGTAAACTGCATCAGCATTATACACAAGAATTGAGTATCCTTTCAGAGAAAAAAATTGAATTAAGAATTAGGCGGGGCGAAAAAAACTCGCAGGTAGTTGTAAAGACCGACCGTGATAAATTTCAACAAATTTTTAGTAAACTGATAAGAAATGCCATAAAGTTTACTACTGAGGGAATGGTTGAGTTTGGTTTCGACTTAAAAGAAAATGAACAAATTGTATTTTATGTAAAGGATACTGGAGAAGGCATCTCAGAAGAGAAACAAGAAATTGTATTTAAAAGGTTCAGGCAAGCTGATGATTCTACTACTCGTGAATACGGTGGCACTGGCCTGGGTCTATCAATAGTTAAAGGGTTGATTGATCTTTTAGGCGGGGACTTATGGCTCGAAAGTGAGAAGGATAAAGGAACGACTTTTTATTTTACGATTCCGCTGGAATTGATTGAGGTTAATGAAATGCCTGTTATTGAAGAAAAAGATATCATCAACTGGGCAAGCAAAAAACTACTTATTGTTGATGATGTTGATGAATCTCTTCTGTTGTTAACAGAGGTTTTAAAACCATCTGGAATACAGGTTTTTACGGCTTCTGCAGGAGCCCAGGCAGTTCAGCTTTTTAAGGAAAATCCTGATATTGATTTGGTGTTGATGGATATTCAGTTACCAGGCATGAATGGGATTGAAACGACCACCAAAATAAAAAAAATTAACCCTAATGTGCCTATCATTATGCAAACTGCATTTGGCCAGGATGGTTACGAGCAAAAAAGGGAAGATTTGGGTTGTGAAGATATTTTATTTAAACCGATAAATTTTGAAAACTTATTTGCGAAATTAAAGCGGTTTTTAAGTCCTGTTCCCTAAATCTCAAATTGTAAAAGGGTTTCATAGGTCGTTTGGTAATTTAGTTATAGTCCAAAGTTTTTTATATCTTTAAAATACTTTTTTTACTAACTAAATTTGGCCTTTATGAAACCTTTCAAGCCAGTGCTTTTAACACTTGTTTTTATCTTTTTTTATACAACTATTTGGGCTCAGGATATTAAAGTTGAAAATGATACAACACAGATTTACCTCCTGAAAAAATATAAAGAGCTACTGAAACCACACTCCGACTTAAATTTTTCATTTGGTTCCAACGAATTAAAAAATGAAGTGCCCGATTTAAAGGTTGAAAAACCAGATCTTAAAGATACAGCTAAATACTTTGAAGAATTAAAGGGCGACTATAAAGATTGGTATACTTTTTACAAAATAGGTAAATTGTATCAAAAATTTAATAAAAACCAATCTGCTTTTGCCCATTACGAACAAGCCTATAACCTTATTTTTAACCAAATAAAAAAGGACTCGTTAAACGCAAAATACTATTCGCAGATGGGAATGCTTTACATGAATCTTAAAAGCAACGATAATGCATTCTATTTTTTTAACAAAGCTTATGAATTGGATGAAAAAGACAGTCTTGCATGTCAGTTTTTGCCAATGTTTCAAATTTTTTCTGGTAGAATGGAAGATGCTGAAAATATTATACAAAAAAGCATTGAAAATAAAACAGATGATTTGACTACCTACATCTGGATGGTAACTGCCACAGTGTTTAAAACCTTGGGAAATATGGATAAAACAGATTCGGAGTTGCTGAACAAAACAATTGACGAACTTTTCGATTTTTCAGCTATCAATAATGCTGTAAAGGCCAATAAATCAGACATCCGGTTTTTGGTTTTAGAACAGCTGAGCAGGCAATTAGCACTTTTTGCCAAGTATGGCATTTTAGCAGGTGATTTTGATGGTGTTGGAGTTACTGCTGATGATAAAAAAGAACTTAAAGTAATTCGTAAATCCTTGGAAAAGTTTCTTTCAAAAGGAAAATTTAAAAATAAATACATTTTGTACAAAGCTTTGGGATTCAATCATCTACTAAGCAAAGACCTGGAGGGCTCAATAGAAATGTTTGAAAAGGCTATAACTTTTTGGCCTGCCGATCAATCATCAAAGGATTATCATATTTTGTTTGCTACCCGCTATTTTTTACAAAACGATACACTTAATGCATTAAAAGTTATCAATAAGAAAATAAAAAATGATTCCATCCTCTTGCAAACAAATGTGACTGATTATGTTTTAAAGGCACATATTTACCTGGCAAAAAATGAATATGAAAATGCAAAATATTGGTATCAAGGTTCATTGGGGATAGCGCAAACTCCTGATGCCTGGCTGGGGCTATCATATCTTAAGGCAAAAGATATGAAGCTAAGGGAAGCGAATGAGCTGATTAACAAAGCCTATGATTTAAATAAAGAATATTATTTAACCTACGCGCTATTTGGAATAATCACTTTGCTGAACAACCAAAAAGAAGAGGCGAAAAACGCCATAGAAAAAGCAATGAAGTTAAAACCAAATGAGAAAATATTAGAAGAAGTGTATGGTTTATTTGATTGATATATAGTGTTTTAAGAGCGGTTTATGCCTTTTCGAGTTTTTGTTATTTATGGAATTTTTAAATCCTGTTATCTATTAAGTAAAAGAACATAAAAACTAACTAAGATGAAAACAAAATTAGTATTGATAATAGCAGTGATGTTTGTTTGGGCCTGTGGTTCAAAATACGAAAAAGATGAAGCCCAGATGCCCGGTTATGAGGGATATGATGCACCAATGGAGGAAAGCGAGGATGTTCTGGAAAGCAAAAAAACAGAAGCTTTTTACAACGAGCCAACTGCCATGGCAACTACCAAGAATGAGCGTACCCGAAAAGCAACAACCAGCAATAAAATAGGTGATTTTAGAAATCCGCTGGAATACCTTGCTGATACATTGTACCTAAACAGTGTAAGGTTGAGCAAAAAGTTCATAAAAACGGCCGATTTAAGGTTTAAAGTGGAAAATGTTGAAAAAACCACACGAACAATTGAAAAACTGGCTTTGAAGCTGGGCGGTTACATTCAGCAATCGCAAATCAGTAGTAATTATGTTTCGAGCCGGAATATTGAAGTTTCAAGCGATACGATTATGGAAGTGCTTGAATATTATGTGAATAACAATATGGTAATAAGGGTGCCAAGCATTTATTTTGATAGTGTTTTAACCGAAATAAGTAAGGAACATATTTACCTGGACAAAAGGGAAGTGAAAACCGAGGATGTAAGCACCATTTTTTTAAGAAATAAATTGAAAGAAGAAAAACGTACGGAGTACGAAAAACGCATCCAAAAAGCAGTTGATAAAGCCCCCAGAAAGCTGGACGATATTGTAATGGCCGAAAAACAGGCATCTGATTTAGCTGATATTGCCATTGACAAAAAAATTGACAACTATCAACTACAAGACAAGATTGATTTTAGTGCCATTTCGTTGAATTTTTACCAGGCAAATAACATCCACAAAGATTTTGTTGAAAACACCCGCTTAACCGAATACCAGCCAAGTTTCTGGCAACGTGCGTGGAAAGCATTGCAGGTGGGCTGGAAAGTAATTCTTGAAATTATCATAGGCTTGTTGTACTTATGGCCACTTTACTTAATTGCAATAGGAGTAATTTATTTGATAAAGTTTATTAGAAGGAGAATGAAAAAATAATGACGTTGGATTTATGAACCTGAAAGGTTCAAATGTTTATAGAAAGTTATGTGGGTAGGACATTCGACCCTATTGGAGTCGCACATTGTATTCCATGAAAATTGTTCTATAAACATGCAATTCCGAATGAATTGTTTATAAGGCTCAAAAAAACCTTGGGGAAACCTGAGGTTTTTTTATTAGAAGTCTAATTTTTACTAAATTTAATGGTTGGTTTTTTAAAAATTTTCATGATTCAAATGAGGAAAATTATACTATTCATGTGCATCTTTGGAATTGTTTCAATAAAATGTGGAAACAATGAAGATGATAAAAAAAATCTTCAGCAATTTAAGGAAGTGCAGGAATCTTTTATTCCAGATGTGATAATGAAAGTTTATGAAAAAATAGATAGGATTGAATATGAAAATTTTTTGATGGGTTTTAATTCTCAAATGAAAGAAAAGTCATATGATTTTAATTGTATAAGTGGGTGTGATAGAAATGATTTGGAAGACTTGAATTTTGAAAAAGGAATTGAAATTCCTTTTGATGAAAAAAACTATTATAGTAAAGAAGATAGTAGCTTGATTTACTCATTTTCATATTTAACTGATTGTGAAATGAAATTTGCAGGAGATATTGAAAGAAAAGGGGATTCATTATTTCTATTTTTGATTGACTTTAGTATTCCTCCAACAAGGTGTTATTGCAAATATTCTTTTCAATTTACGATCAATAATTGTGAAAATAGGTTTAAGAATGTTTATGTTAGAAGAATTAAAAAGAAAACCTAATTGATAATACCCATCATGAAAAAAATCCTTTACCTCCTTTATTTACTAAGTGCCATTGTTTTTGTTGTGGCCTTTTATAGCGAAAATAATTTGCTGATAACCATCAGTAAGCCCATTCCGGTAATTCTACTAATCATTTTAGTACCAAAAACTTCAAAATATAACTGGTTAATAACCATTGGCCTGGTATTCTCCTTGGCAGGTGATGTTTTGCTTATGAAAACAGTCAGCTTGTTTTCGTATGGGTTAATAGCGTTTTTAATTGCCCACCTGTTTTACATTGCTGCATTTGTAAGAAAATCGAAAAAACCAGCCTTTTTGGTCAGCCTGCCATTTTTTGCTTACGGAGCGGTGGTATTTTTATTTTTAAGGTCTTCGTTAGGTGATATGGTGGTTCCTGTTAGGGTGTATATTTTGGTAATTATTACCATGCTTTGGCGCTCTTTTGTTCAACGAAATAGCTCAAATGTTGCAAAATGGGCATTTATTGGAGCCATTTTTTTTACAGTAAGTGATACAATGATAGCTACTTATCGTTTCTATGAGCCTTTTTTTCTCGACAGGTTTTTCACCATTACAACCTATTGGACTGCCCAGTTTCTGATTTATTTATCTACGTTGCAAAAGAAATAACAAAAGGAGCTGACTGATTTTAAACTAAACTTTAACAATTATTAAGATTTCTTTACTTCACTTAACTAAATTTCAAAATATATTTGTATTGTATTTAAACACGAAAGATTTTTTTTCATATATAGGTTTAGGTTAATAAATTGGGTTAATGACAAAAAGGACGGCTGGTTACCGTCCTTTTTCTTTACTAGAACTTAGAAATAGAACTTCGAATTATTCTTTTGTGAAAATATCCTCATCTCTAAGACCATAATTTACCTCAGGTTCTTCTATTATAATTTGACTTAACTCTTATATTTCCAATAGATTTTATGTAACCATTTAACAATTTCCCTAATAAACCAAACCTTTTCACCAATTTCCATAGCGAGGTTATAAACCTTTAAATCGAAAATGTTCATTCAACTATATTTATACATCATTAATTTCTAAGTTCCAATTTCTAATACACCAATTTCTTATTTTAAACACTCATTTCTTCCCCTTGCCAATCAACTTCTTCTTCAATAAATTCTATTTTGTATTTCTTTAATTCTTCAAGCACGGGTTCATAAATGTTTTTTGAGACGGGAATATGTACACCGGTACGGTTAATTTTGCCAGTGAGAATCATTTTTACAGCAATGGCCACAGGAATACCTACAGTTATACTCATAGCTGTATGTGTTTGATCTTCACCATAAACCACCATTGAGGAATAGATTTTTTTCTTCACCTCACCTTTTTTATACACAAATTGGTGTTGCATCACAATCATGTCTTTGTCGTCCTTTTCCATACGCCATTTCTTTTCAAGCAAATGTTGTAATATTTTAGCTGGCGAGGCAGCTTTTAACCCAATTTTTTGTTCTTCAAAAATGCCTGTCCACCTTACTTTGTACATAATTTCAGACTCTTTATCAATTTGCAGGTAGTCAGCTATTTTTTGCTCAACATCTTTGTTTATGCAAAACTGGGTGAAGCTATTAATGAAATTGCGATAGGTGTGATTTTCTGAATCCTGGTAAACATAGGTGTCGTCAGTTGCTCCTAGCTGTACAAAAACATTCCATGCCCTTGAAAAGCCGGGCCGTCGGATGGTGCCCCTAAACATGGTGTCCACATCATGCAAATTGTAAATTTCGCGGTATTTTAACGAGTCTCTGTTGGGATACACCTCAAATTCGCCCAAATCAAGTACTTTTATACGTTCTGTGCGCTCAAAAAGCTTGTGGTAAGGAATGTATTTGTATCTGCCATTGTGTAAAAACTGATTGGCTCCCTGCCCTGCCAGAATAACATTCCTGGGGTTCCATGTAAATTTATAATTCCAGGGGTTGTTATCGTATTTTGGGGCCACCAAACCACCTGTACTCGACTCAAATTCAGTTATTTCGCCCCCGTTTTCCCTTATTCTGTCAATTACCTGCATGGCCGACATGTGATCAATGCCAGGATCTACGCCTATTTCATTTAAAAGCAAAATACCCTTTCTTTTGGCTTCATCGTCAAGTGTTTTTATTTCATTTGAAATATACGATGCTGTAACCATATGTTTTCCATATTTTACACAGCATTCGGCAACTGTAAAATGCATGTAGGCGGGCAGCATGGAAACCACAATGTCAACCTCCTGGATTAAACGCTCCTTTTGACTGGCATCATTCACATCAAATTTAAAACCCAGGCCATTTTCATGTGCACCGATTTTCGATTTTGCCAGTTTTTCCGAAATATCACCAACAAGCACTTTCCAATCGTATTCTTTTGAATGATCTAATAAGTATTTTATCAAGGAGGAGGAAGATAGGCCAGCTCCAATAACTAAGATTTTTTTCATAATTAAGCGGTTTTTATTGCATTTAATGTGCAATGTACTAATCTTTTAATTTTTCAGAAATGCTTTTTGTCAGTATATTTTTTTATGTAGCACAGCTTTCCAAAGCTGTGCCAGATATCTTAAACTCAGCTTTGGAAAGCTGTGTTACTTATATTATTTTTGCAGCAAATTAAAAACTATAAAAATGATACAAAGAATACAATCGCTTTATTTGTTGTTAGCTTCAGTGGCCGTGGGTTTGGTTTTCTTTTTTCCTTTGGCAAAATTAGTTGTTAATGAAGAGTTTATTTTCACTTTTATGTATAGAGGGCTATACCAGGTAAACGCTGATGGAGTGGATTTAGCAGTTGCTTCTATGCCTCTAGCTGCGTTGTTCACAATTATACTGTTAATTAATTTAATTACTATTTTTCTATACAAAAAAAGAGGTTTGCAAATGAGGCTTTGCATCATCAATATATTGCTTATGTTGGGTTCTATTGGGGTGGTTTTTTACTATATTTCTGCAGCATTTTCTGAGTATGAACCTGTTGTAAGTTATGGAATATCCTTTATTATGCCGCTGATTGCAGCAATTTTAACATACATGGCTTATCGAGGAGTAAGAAAAGATGAGTTGTTGGTGATTTCGATGGATAGGATACGTTAGAACTTAGTGTATTAGAACTTAGAAATTAGTTGGTTTATCTTAATTTCTAAGTTCCAATTTCTAATCTCTACCTAATTGTTGCCCCCAGCTCTCTCTCGTAGGTTTGGATCAACTTGTTCATTATTTTATCAATCTGCTTGTCTTTCAGCGTTTTGTTTTCGTCCTGAAGAATAAAACTAACCGCATACGACTTTTTGCCCTCTTCAATGTTTTTACCTTCGTAAACATCAAAAATCGACACACTTTTCAGCAATTGCCTTTCAGCTTTTTGGGCCAGCTCTTTAATTTTAGCAAAACTTGTTTTTTTATCAACCAATAAGGCTAAATCACGTTTCACTTCAGGGTATTTTGAAATGGCCTTAAATTGCTTGCCACCCGGAAGGTATTTCAGTAACAAATCCCAGCTGAAATCGGCATAAAAAACATCACTTTCAATATCAAAGGCTTTACGCAACTTTTTTTGAATAGCTCCAAATTTCACCAATACTTTGTTGTTTAACTCATAGCTTAATCCATAAGCAAAAGTTTCGCCCGAAATTTCCTTTTGTACAATATTTTCAATACTGTAACCTAATTTGGCAAATACCAATTCAACGAAGGATTTTATATGGTAAAAATCACTTTTTATTAACGGAGAATTCCAGTTTACAGTTTTTTGGTCACCTGTAATTATCATGGAAAGGTGCTCTTCTTCATGGTATTTTGCTAAAACATGCCCGTTCCCATCTTTGCCTTTTAGCGAATAGCAATTACCAAATTCATACAGTTTTAAGCTGCTGTTTTTACGGTTTTCGTTGTAAATAACTGCTTCAAGCCCTCCGTAAAGAAGTGTTTGGCGCATGGCATTTAAATCTGCACTTAGAGGATTGACAATTTTTACCGTGTTTTCTGGGTTAAATGGTTTTAAATTTTCGTAATATTCAGCCTTGGTTAATGAGTTGGCCATGGCTTCATTAAAACCTTTGCTGCTTAACATGTCTGCTACAGCATTTTTTAGTTTGTTTCTATCTGGCTTTGGAGCATACGAAAGTGTTGATTTAACTTCTGCTGGCACTTCAATATTGTTGTAGCCATAAATACGAAGTATTTCTTCAATTACATCGGCTTCCCTTGTTACATCTACCCGGTAGGGTGGAACGTTTACTGTAATTCCTTCATTACTTTCATTAACCACCTTAATTTCAAGTGCAGTCAGTATTTTCTTAATTTGCTCACGCTCAATTACTTTTCCGATTAAACGGTCAACGTGGGCATACTTTACTTCCACTACAAAATCTTCTACCTTTTCAGGGTAAATATCAACAATTTCGGATGATATTTCACCTCCGGCCAATTCTTTTATCAACAAAGCAGCCCTCTTTAAAGCGTAGATGGTATTATTCGGATCTACACCTCTTTCGAAGCGAAAAGAAGAATCAGTCTGTAACGCATGCCTTTTTGATGTTTTTCGTACCCAAACCGGGTTAAAATAGGCACTCTCTAAGAAAATATTTTTTGTGCTTTCTGTTACCCCTGATTTTAATCCACCGAAAACACCACCAATACACATTCCAGCTTCGGTATTACATATCATTAAATCTTCCTCGGTCAGTTCACGCTCCACTTCATCAAGTGTGGTGAATTTTGTACCTTTTGGCAGTGTTTTTACAATTACTTTACCGCCTGTAATGTGTTTAGCATCAAATGCATGCAGTGGTTGAGCAGTTTCGTGTAATACAAAGTTGGTGATGTCCACCACATTATTAATTGGCTTTAATCCAATGGCACTAATTTTATTTTTTAACCAGTCGGGTGATTCTTTAATTTCTATGCCCGAAATAGTAAGTCCGGCATATCTTTTACAGGCTTCTGTATTTTCAACTTCAACAGGTATTGTGTGCTTAGTGTTATCTACCTTAAATGCTTCAACAGATGGTTGGGTGTAGCTTGTATTTTCTGTTTGACTTAAATAAGCAGCTAAATCTCTGGCCACTCCAATGTGAGAAGCCCCGTCAATGCGATTGGGAGTGAGGCCAATCTCAAAAACCACATCGTTTTCGATTTTAAAATACTCTTTGGCAGGGGTTCCGATTTCAGCATTTTCATCTAGTACCATAATGCCATCATGCGATGTTCCCAGGCCAATTTCATCTTCGGCACAAATCATCCCGTGCGATGCCTGACCTCTGATTTTTCCTTTTTTAATTTTCCATTC
The DNA here is from genome assembly GCA_050291445.1 of Bacteroidales bacterium. Lineage (GTDB taxonomy): Bacteria > Bacteroidota > Bacteroidia > Bacteroidales > NBLH01 > NBLH01. The sequence continues at coordinate 14,248 of JBNKJW010000298.1, forward strand.
GTCATCACCAGAATAAAGAGTAGTTCCAATAGTGGCTACTACTACTTTTTGTCCTTCAGCAACATTGGGCGCCCCGCAAACAATGGGTAACAGTTCACCTGAACCAATATCTACTTTGGTAATGCTTAATTTATCAGCATCAGGATGTTTTTCACATGTCATTACTTTGCCAATTACCAAGCCTTCCAAACCACCTTTTACAGATTGAAAAGTTTCCATTCCTTCTACCTCAAGACCAATGTCGGTTAAAATAGTCGAAAGTTTTTCAGGTGCTAAATCTGTTTTAATGTAATCTTTTAGCCAGTTGTACGA
>JBNKJW010000299.1:0-24626 GCA_050291445.1 Bacteroidales bacterium
ATCAAAAGGATCTTTTGACGAAACCAATTATATAGGTAACTTTGTATACAGCGGAACAAGTACGTTGAAATTTATAATGACCGATGAAGGACGGTTAGTACCAAATGGAAGCAATTATGATTCAGAATACTTTATTAAGGATCATCTTGGGAATACTAGGGTAGTGGTCCAAGATAACAACGGTAAGGCAGAAGTAATGCAGGAAAGCCATTATTATCCCTTCGGCATGACCATGGAAGGGATGAGTTACAGCAGGTTGCTGAGCGGAGTCGAAGCAAATAAATACCTTTACAATGGGAAAGAGTTGCAGGATGATTTGGGATTGGATTGGTATGATTATGGGGCGAGGATGTATGATGCGCAACTGGCACGTTTTCACACACTTGATCCGAAAACTGAAGAATATAATGACCAAAGTCCATATTTGTATGCTGGAAACAATCCAATCAAATTCATTGATTTGAATGGAGAAAATGAGTGGAACCCAGTAATAAAAGATGGGCATATTTATTTTGAAACTGAAGCTGGTGATACAGGTGAGTCTCTTAAGAATTTTTTAGGGGGGAATGAAAATGCGAAAGAGTTTGTTGCAGAGAAATCTCTTAATAGTGAAAACAGTTATAAAGAAGGTACTCTAATTCCAATGAAATCAAATAGCTTTACAGAAGCAACCCTCGATGCTAAAAACAATTCAGATAGATATACTACTGGAGGGGATGATACCTATAATTGTCATACTAGTGCTATTAAGGGTATTAAAGGGGAGAGTTTTATTAATGCAGGAAATATGGAAACGTCTCAAAGAGACAAAGCAATTAATACCGAATTTGTAAACACATCTCCAAGTAAAGCAACGTTTGGTAAAACAGCTGTTACTTTTGGATTTGCGCACACTGCTGTATACTTTGGTAAGAGTAAGGACGGCTCTGTAAATATTTTTACCGTTAATGGGCAAGGAGCTAAACCAGCTATTATGAAAGTAACTAATCTTGCTAAAAATGAGGATGGTATGTCATTTTATGGTCCTGTAAGAAATATTCAAAATAACCACATAGAGCAGCAAAATACTCTAAATAAAAAAATTGACATTTATGGTAGAATTGGAAATGGTGGTAGCGGATACTATAATTTAAAAACTAACTAAAATGTATAGGATTTTAATTGTTTTAATTTTCTTTTCATTAATGAGTTGTGAATATCACGGTGTTAATGCTCAGCTTAAAATCTTTGTTATACAAGGACTAAGCGGTGATACAATGGCAATTATAAATGAAAAAGATATAGTTTGCGTGGATTGGCAGCGACAAAGCTTTAAATTCACCCAAGAGGTTTCAAGTAAAATAGATAAATCTCCGTTGTTGGCATCATCAAAGTACTTTTTTTCCGTAACTCTTGAATCAGTGGAATTATACCGAGTTTTTGTGCTTTCTAAATATGCCTCACATTCAATACCAAAAGAATCTCCCTATGTGATTTTTAATGACAAACCCCTTTACAGTATTTTTGATGAAAATTGGTTAGTAATTAGATATTATAGGAAAAAAGACAACTATTTGTATAAGCAGGTATTTAGTGAAAGGTTATATAAATATTTAAAAAGAAAAAATCTTATGAGCGGCTTTAGATGGGAATGTACACAAAATAAAAATATTGAAAATAGTATAATGTCAAACAAAGAAATTGGAGATAGTTTTAGGTTGAAATTTGGAAGAGACTACAATTAAAAAACATTAACTTTGACATATTATTCCAAAACACCACAAAGCCCACTATTGGGCAAATGGGAACATTAATATTTAAGAAGCTCAGTACATTGTGTGCTGGGCTTTATTTTAATTCGGGAATTAGGTGATTAATGCCAATATAAAATACATAAAAAGCCTGTAAGATGATGATAATGAGTAAATACCAGCTATATTAGACGCCAAACTTGGCAAATGAAACTAATACCCTGGTTTATAACCTATATTAAAGATAACAAAAACACAGGCGAAGAATACGCAGGACACGCCCTTGATAAGCTTAGGGATTAAAAGGTGAACAGCATTGTTGAGCAAAGGTTAGCGCTAGCGCCGGCACCCCCTTAAAGGTATAATTCTATTTTATGGCCTCAATATTAAAAGGCGTTCTTTGGTACACGTAGTAATTTAACCAATTCACAAACAACATGTTAGCCTGTGATCGCCACCGCACCAGTGGTTTTTTATTGGGGTCGTTATCCTGGTAATAATTAACAGGCATTTTAATTGGAAGTTTTTTAGCCAAATCCCGTTTGTATTCAATATCCAGTGTTTCTGGTGAGTATTCCGAATGCCCCGTCAAGAAAAGTTCTTTCCCTCCCCGTCCGGCGACCATGTACACACCCGATTCTTTTGATTCTGACAATAATTTTAACTCAGGAACCTTAAAAATATCTTCTCTTCTAATTTCTGTATGCCGACTATGTGGAACAAAAAAGATATCATCAAAACCTCTGAAAATTGGGTTTAGTGGTTCCAGTTTGTTATGTTCAAAAACACCGAACATTTTTTCTTCAAGCAAATATTTTGGTACACCATAGTAGTGATAAAGTGCTGCCTGTGCACCCCAGCAAATAAAAAGCGAAGAGGTTACGTTTTCTCTTGCCCAATCAAGTATACTTTGCAATTCGGGCCAGTACCTCACATCTTCAAATGGAAGCTTTTCAACAGGTGCCCCAGTAATAATCAAGCCGTCATATTTTTGCTTTTTTATGGTATTAAAATCCTTGTAAAAGGCTTGCATGTGCTCTTTAGGAGTGTTTTTAGGCGTATGCGTACTAAGCATTATAAAATCCAGCTCCACCTGCAATGGTGAATTTGATAAAAGCCTGATTAAGTCAATTTCGGTGGTGACTTTTATTGGCATTAAATTCAACAAAGCTATTTTTAGTGGTCTGATATCCTGCTTTGACGCCAATTCAGAATCCATTACAAAAATATTCTCTTCTTTAAGAATTTCAATAGCAGGCAGTTTACTTGGAATATTTAAAGGCACAATGTTTAATTTAATTCAACAAAACTTCATGCAAAAATAGTAAGCTTTTTTTAAATGCAAGAGCCTTTGTATATTTTGGCCAAGGCAAAAGGGTTTAATAATTAGTACTGTCCACAAGAATGCTATATATATTACGCTGCTCCGCAGCTTTTGATTTATGATTGTTATTTTGCTACAAATATTGTCGCTACTCTGTAGCTTTTTTAGTAGAAAGCATAGGTACGGAGTACCGCTAATATTTGTAGCATTGAAACAACGCCGGAAAAAAAAGGTTCGGAGAACCGCAATATTCAATTCTTTAAACCTAATTTCCCTGATATTTTGCCCAAATAATCGCTAACCAAAAAATATTTTCATTAAAAAAGGATTAGCTGATTGTAAAGTATTTGAGCCTGTCAATTGCTAATTAGCACCTAACCCAAAGAAAAAAGTAAGGCCTAACTTAATGCCAACAGTCCCAATAACAGTTCTTTCATTATCAGGGTTGTCATCCTTTTCTTTAATAGTTGTTGAGCTGTATCCAACCAACACATCCAATGTAAACCTGTCGCTTAATGGGGCAGCCACTCCTGCACCTATCCCCAAACTGGTAACGCTTGATTTGGTAACATTATCAAAGGCCTCTGACTCGTAGGTATCCTTCATACTTGCAAAACCAGCATTTAATTCTGCATAAGGGAGCACTTTTGAGGTAGGGAAATAATATCGAATAAAAGGTCCGGCTCCAAAAATCACCTCGGTATTTTTACTTTCGGGCTGTCCGTTTTTGTTTCGGTACCAGAAATAATCAATATTAATACCCAGAGCCAGGTTGTCAATAACAAAATAACCAACTTTGGGGGATAAGTTAAAACCAGTTACCTTATCAGCATCGGGTTCGTTATAATTCGGTGCATCACTTTTTTGCTTTATTGAAGAATATCCAAATCCGGTAATATCAGAATTATTCCCTGAAATATTAAAAACGGTTGAAGCACCCAGCATAATATTGCCTTTTGAAGTTTGAGCATTCAACCCGCCAAAACAAATTAAAAATAATAGCACTGTTGCTAATGTTAATTTTCTCATGGTTTAATTTTTTAGTTTTGTTTTAAAAATTCAAAATTAGGAAATTAAAATTGAACGTATGGATTAGAGATACAGAAAATAAAATGAGCCATTCCCTGCTAAATGGTTTCAAATTCAAGTTTTTGTAAGCATTTGTATATTATTTTAACATTAATTCCCCTAAAAAAGTTTGACTTTTTGAAAAAAGCACTATATTTGCATCATCAACAAAAACAAAAAATGAGAAATTTTCATCATCATACACATCATCATATCAGCCTATACTCAGGCAAAATGGATGTGTAGTATGCATGAATTAAAATAAATTACAAATCCCGTCTGAGTTCAATCAAGACGGGATTTTTTATACCCTCTAATGGTTGACTTAGACACAAAACAAAAAAAATGAGTAGACTTAAAATTGCCATTCAAAAATCCGGAAGGTTACACGATGAATCTGTTGAACTTTTAAAAGATTGCGGAATTTCAATTGACAACAGCAGAGGACAACTAAAGGCTGAGGCTAGAGAATTTCCACTGGAGATTCTCTATTTGAGGAATTCAGACATCCCTCAATATTTAGAAGAAGGGGTAGTTGACATTGCAATAGTTGGTGAAAACCTTTTGGTTGAAAAACAGAAAAATGTTAAAATCATTGAAAAATTAGGCTTCTCTAAGTGCCGATTATCGGTTGCAGTACCTAAACGTTTTGAATACGAAAGCATTAAAAGCCTTGATGGAATGAGCGTTGCAACATCTTATCCAAAAAGCCTGCAACAATTTCTGGATGCAAATGGAGTAAAATGCAACATCCACATCATTACCGGTTCTGTTGAGATAGCTCCTAACATTGGCGTGGCAAATGCCATTTGTGATTTGGTTAGCTCAGGCAGCACACTTTTTAAAAACGGGCTAAAGGAAACCGAAATTATCTTAAAATCAGAAGCCTGCCTTGTTCAGTATCCCAAAATTAGCCAGGAAAATCAGGAAATATTAGATGAACTGACTTTCAGGATTCGTTCGGTAATAAAAGCACGCAAGTATAAATACATTATGCTAAATGTGCCTAATGATAAAATTGATGAAGTTAGTGAAATATTGCCAGTTTTAAAAAGTCCAACAGTACTTCCACTTGCTATTGAAGGCTGGAGTTCTTTACATGCAACTATTGAAAAAAAGAATTATTGGAATATAATTAGTAAATTGAAGGCGGCTGGTGCCGAAGGGATTTTGGTAATGCCTATTGATGGGATGATGATATAAACTTGATGCTGATTACTGGATTCTGGTCACTTGTGAAGCAACCAGAAACCAGCATGCAGCAACCAGAAACCAGAATTATGAAAATATTAATAAACCCAGGAAGGGATGAATGGACGGAAATAGCTAAACGTCCCACCATTAAAAACGACCAACTGGAAATTATTTGCAAAGAGGTTTTTCAGGAAGTTGAACAAAAGCAGGACAAGGCTTTGATTGAATACACAAAAAAATTCGATCAGGTTGATATCAAGACACTTATTGTAACAGAAAAAGAGATTGCAGAGGCTGCTGATCGCGTGCCTGAAAATCTTAAAAAGGCCATTGAACTTGCAAAAAACAATGTCTGGAAATTTCATGAGGCACAAGTCTTTAAACCAAAAAAAATCACCACCTCTAAGGGTGTTGAGTGTTGGCAGGAAAGCAGACCTATTGAAAAAGTGGGCATTTACATACCAGGTGGAACTGCTCCCTTGTTTTCAACTGTTTTAATGTTGGCTATTCCTGCAAAAATTGCAGGATGCAAAGAAGTAGTTTTGTGCACCCCGCCAAACTTAAATGGCAAAGTGGCCGATGAAATTTTATACACAGCTCAATTAACGGGTGTTGACAAAATAGTTAAAATTGGAGGTATTCAGGCAATAGCAGCACTTAGTTTGGGAACTGAAAGTGTACCAAAAGTATACAAAATATTTGGCCCGGGAAATCAATATGTAACTGCGGCTAAACAATTGGCATCCACTATGGGTATTGCTATTGATTTACCAGCAGGCCCTTCGGAAGTACAAGTAATGGCTGATAATACTTCAGACCCCGAATTTATTGCTGCCGATCTTTTGTCGCAGGCTGAGCATGGCGAAGATAGTCAGGTGATACTGACATCGACAAGTCAAACTTTGTTAAATGAAGTAAACAGAATTGTTTATCGTCAGCTTGAAAAATTACCTCGCAAAATGATTGCGACAAAAGCAATTCAGGATTCAAAATTGATTTGTTTGCCTAGCGACAAAGATTGTGTTGATTTTATCAACCAATATGCCCCTGAGCACTTAATACTGGCTGTAAAAAACATTGACTATTACACTGATAATCTGATAAATGCAGGCTCGGTGTTTATTGGAAATTTCACGCCTGAGAGTGCTGGAGATTATGCTTCGGGGACGAATCATACTTTGCCAACCAATGGTTTTGCTAAAGCATACAGTGGAGTAAACCTGGATGCTTTTGTGAAAAAGGTAACTTTCCAAAAAGTTACAGAAGAAGGCTTAAAGAATATTGGCCCTGCTATAGAATTAATGGCGGAAGCGGAAAGCCTGCAGGCTCATAAAAATGCTGTATCTTTAAGGTTGAAAAAGCTGGATTTTGATAAATAGTCTATAGTTAAACATTATTTTTCGACTTCGGTCAATATGACAAGGACGCCTGGTTGAGAGGAATCGAAGCCTTATCACCAAAAAGTGCACCAGTCATGGGTTCTTAATCTTACAAAGTACACTAAATATCTTGATTAAAAGGACTAGTTACTAGTTTCAATAAAAACGGACAGTTTAATTTCAAAGTTCTAATTTCCAGTTTCAAAAATATGAATATCGACGATTTACTAAGAGATAATATAAAGAAGATAGTGCCCTACTCTACTGCTCGTGACGAATTTAAAGGGGGCAAGGTAAGTATTTTCCTTGATGCAAATGAAAATCCCTACGACACTGTTTTAAACCGATATCCTGATCCGAAACAGGTGGATTTAAAGAAAAAAATAATTGGTAAAAGCAACCTGTCTATCAATAATTTGTTTCTTGGAAACGGCAGCGATGAAGTAATCGATCTTTTAATTCGGGCATTTTGCACACCTGGCAAAGACAAAATCATGATTCACCCACCAACTTATGGGATGTATCAAGTAGCTGCAGGTACAAATGATAACGAAGTTATAAAAGTAAACCTTACGCCTGACTTTGAATTAGATGTAGATGAAATTTTAAAGCAATCTGAAAATGTGAAAGTCTTTTTTATTTGCTCTCCAAATAATCCAACAGGAAATATTTTCAGGGTTGAAGACATTGAAAGATTGCTCGAACGAATGAATGCAATTATTGTAATTGATGAGGCCTATATTAATTTTTCGGAGAAACAAAGCTGGACAAAAAGATTGAATGAGTTCCCGAATTTAGTGATTATGCAAACCCTTTCAAAAGCCTGGGGTTTGGCAGGCATCAGATTAGGCATGGGGTATGCCTCTGAAAGAATTGTGCAGGTGCTAAACAACATTAAGTTGCCCTATAATTTAAACACCTTAACACAAGATACTGCAATTAAAATACTTGAAAACATTGATGAGTATAAAGAAAAAGTTTTTACGATAAAAACTGAACGCGAAAAGCTTTTTAATCAACTAAAAAAATTACCATCTGTAAAAAAAGTGTATCCTTCGGAGGCTAATTACATCCTTTGCAAGTTTAAAAATGCCAATAAAACATATGATTACCTGGTTGAAAAGGGGATTATTGTAAGAAATCGTTCCAATCAACCAAATTGTGAGAATTGTTTAAGAATTACAGTGGGCACTCCTAACGACAATGAAATATTAATAAAGTATTTAAAAGAATATAATAACTAAAATTAGTAATCATTGGCATTTAATTTCAATGACGAACAACTGATTATGATGAAAAAAATACTATTTATAGACCGCGATGGCACTCTGGTTATTGAGCCCCCCGAAGACAAACAATTGGATTCTTTAGAGAAACTTGAGTTTTTTCCTCAAGTATTTCAATACCTGTCAAGAATTGCAAAGGAGACTGATTTTGAATTAGTTATGGTAACTAATCAGGATGGTTTAGGAACAGAATCGTTTCCGGAAGAAACTTTTTGGCCAGCGCATAACAAAATAATCAAAGCCTTTGAAAATGAAGGAATTGTTTTTAGTGATGTATTTATTGACAGAAGTTTGCCGAAAGAAAAAGCACCAACCAGAAAGCCTGGTACAGCAATGCTTACAAAGTTTATGGACGGAAGTTACGACCTAAAAAACTCCATTGTAATTGGAGATCGTCTGACTGATATTCAACTGGCTAAAAATCTTAAATGCAAAGGAATTTTGCTCAATGGTAAATTAAAAACCGATATTAGCCCCAAAACTTTAGTTCTTCAGGCCAAAAGTTGGAAAAAAATCTACAAATTTTTGTGTGCCAATAACCGCACAGCCAAAATAGAACGAAAAACAAAAGAAACCAAAATTTTGGTCGACATAGATTTGGATGGACGTGGTAAATCAAACATAACTACAGGAATAGGTTTTTTTGATCATATGTTGGAGCAAATTTCAAAACATGGAATGATTGATTTAAAAATTAAAGTCCGTGGAGATTTGGAAGTTGATGAACACCATACCATTGAAGACACTGCCTTAGCATTAGGCGAAGCATTTTACAAAGCACTGGGCAACAAAAAAGGAATTGAAAGGTATGGGTATTGCTTGCCAATGGACGACAGCTTGGCACAAATAGCCCTTGATTTTGGTGGGCGAAGCTGGTTGGTTTGGGATGCAGAATTTACGCGCGAGATGATAGGAAAAATGCCAAGCGAAATGTTTTTTCACTTTTTTAAATCTTTTTCAGATGCTGCAAAATGCAATTTGAATGTGAAGGCAGAAGGCACTAATGAGCATCATAAAATTGAAGGAATTTTCAAGGCCTTTGCCAGGGCATTAAAAATGGCGATTAAACAAGACAAAGACCATATGGTTGTTCCATCAACTAAAGGTGTAATTGAGTAAGATAGAACACGGATTATATGGATTGAGCGGATTATTACGGATATATTTGTGCTATTAAACTATATTTTCAGATCCATAAAATCAGTCAAATCTGCTTCATCCGTGTCCAAAAAAATTAAAACGAATGAAAGAGATCGCAATAATAGATTACGGAGCAGGAAATGTGCAATCGGTAAAATTTGCCCTGGAACGACTTGGTAAAGAAGCAATTCTGACCAATAAGGCTGACGAAATCAGGAACGCCGAAAAAGTAATTTTTCCAGGAGTAGGCGAAGCTCAAAGTGCTATGAATGCTTTAAACTCATACGGTTTAGATAAACTTATACCAGAATTAAAACAACCTGTATTAGGTATTTGCCTGGGCATGCAGTTATTGTGTGATTCATCAGAAGAAGGTAATGCAAAAGCTTTAGGGGTATTTCCGATAAAAGTAAAACGTTTTCAGGTTGATTTGAAAGTACCACAAATTGGGTGGAACCACATTTGGGGTCTAAAAACCAAACTATTTGAAGGACTTGACGAAAAAAGTTTCATGTACTTCGTACACAGCTTCTATGTACCTGAAAATAAATACAGTATTGCAAATTCTGATTATGGCATTGACTTTTGTGCAGCAATACATAAAGATAATTTCTATGCCTGCCAATTCCACCCTGAAAAGAGTGGTAATATTGGGCAAAAAATATTAGAGAATTTTTTAAACCTTTAACTACTGACTGGTTACTTGTTGCTGATTTCTAGTTTTTAGAGTCCAGCAACCAGCAACCAACAACCAGCAACCAGAATGAAAATAATACCAGCTATAGACATCATTGATGGAAAATGTGTGCGCCTTACACAAGGCGACTACGCTCAAAAAAAAGTGTATAACGAGAACCCCTTAGAGGTTGCTAAAGAATTTGAAGCCAATGGTATAAAACACCTTCATTTGGTTGATTTGGATGGTGCAAAATCGACAGGGATTGTTAATTGGCAAGTTTTAAATGCTATCTGTACAAACACCAACCTGCATGTTGATTTTGGAGGAGGTATTAAATCAGACAAAGACCTTGAAATTGCCTTTGAAAACGGTGCTAAACAGCTAAATATTGGAAGCACTGCCGTAAAAGACAAGACACTGTTTTTGAGCTGGTTACAAAAATACGGAGGCGATAAAATTATCCTAAGTGCTGATGTAGTAAATGAAGAAATTGCTGTAAGTGGTTGGCAGGAAAATTCAGGCATCAACATCTTTAATTTTTTAGATGAATACATTGCAAAAGGCATTAACCATGTGGTTTGTACCGATGTTAGCAAAGATGGCACTTTACAAGGCACAGCCGTTGAATTATACAATAAGATATTGGGCAAATTTTCTGAAATAAAACTGGTTGCCAGTGGGGGAATTTCGTCTATTGAAGATGTGGAAGAGCTGACAAAAACAGCTATTTATGGTGTAATCATTGGCAAAGCCATTTATGAAAATAAAATCAACTTAAAAGAGCTAAACAAATTCTTATAGAATTCCTAAGTTCTCATATCTAATTTCTAAGTTTCAGTAAAGATGTTAACGAAAAGAATCATAGCCTGTCTGGATATAAAAGACGGACGAACTGTAAAAGGAGTAAATTTTGTAAATTTAAGAGATGTTGGTGATCCGGTTGAACAGGGCCATTACTATTCGGAGCAAGGTATTGATGAATTGGTATACCTCGACATCACTGCAACCAAAGAAAAACGCAAAACATTTGCAGAACTGGTGAATAAAATTGCCCGTAAAATAAACATTCCGTTCACTGTTGGTGGTGGAATATCTTCTGTTGAAGATGTAAGTATTTTATTAGGCAATGGAGCAGATAAGATTTCAGTTAACTCTTCTGCTGTTAAAAACCCCGACCTGATAGACCAACTAGCCGGTAAATTTGGTAGCCAGTGCGTGGTGTTAGCTGTTGATGCCAAACAAATTGAAAAACAATGGAAAGTTCATTTGGTTGGAGGAAGGGTTCCTACTGAAACAGAGCTATTTAGCTGGGTAAAAGAAGCCGAAAAAAGAGGTGCCGGCGAAATACTTTTCACATCGATGGATCACGATGGAACGACAGCGGGATATGCTAATGAAGCCTTGAAAAGAATGTCTGAGCTGGTTAATATTCCGGTTATTGCATCAGGTGGTGCGGGAACCATCCAGCACTTTGCCGATACTTTTAAGTTGGGAAATGCTGATGCCGCATTAGCAGCCAGTGTTTTTCATGATGATGTGATACCCATTCCTCATTTAAAAAACGAATTAAGCAAAATGGGAATCCCAATTAGGATTTGAAAAAAATAAAAATAAGGAGATTTCTTTGTGAACCTCTGTGTTCCTCTGTCCATCTCTGTGAAACAAAAAAGAAAACAAAAAACATGAAAATAGATTTTGAAAAAAGCAACGGATTAGTTCCTGCCATTGTACAGGATGCTACTACAAAAAAAGTATTAATGCTGGCTTACATGAACGAAGAAGCCTACAGCAAAACAATTGACACAAAGCAAGTTACATTTTTCAGCCGTTCAAAAAACCGTCTATGGACAAAAGGAGAAGAAAGTGGCAACTTTTTAAATTTAGTTGATATAAAAGTTGATTGCGATAACGACACACTGTTGGTTTTTGCTAATCCTGTTGGCCCTGCATGCCACACCGGAACAGATACCTGCTGGAAAGAAGACAACATTGAAAGTTTTGGTTTTCTTTCTGAGTTGGAACGAGTAATTTCGGACAGGAAGGAGAACCCTGATGACAAGTCCTACACCTCATCGCTTTTTAAAAAAGGCATTAACAAAATTGCCCAAAAAGTTGGTGAAGAAGCTGTTGAGTTGGTAATTGAATCAAAAGACGATGACAAAGAATTATTCCTTAACGAAGGTGCTGATTTAATCTATCATTTCTTGGTACTTCTGCGGGCTAAAAATTTCACTTTGGAAGACATTGTTGATGTTTTAAGAAAAAGACATAAATAATCTTAAAAAGTATTAAAACTCCTTTATTTCAATCTTTTAAACATAAAAACTTCAAACATTTCCCCTATTTTTATCACCAAAATGGATAAAAATGGATAAAGTTGAAGTTCAGGTATTAAAAGGAAGGAAAATTGTCACTATTTACTTTTCCAATTTAAAAGAAGAGAGTGAAATTATTGCAGTGATGAAAGAGGCCGCACCAATAATTAGGAACAGCCCACCAAATTCATTATATACAATTGCAGATATTAAGGGTATGCATTTTAATAATAAAATCAGGGAAATTTTTTCTGATTTTGCAAAAAAAAACAAACCTTATGTTAAAGCAACCGCCATCTCTGGAGCAAGTGGGCCTCAGGGATTCATGATTAACGTCATCAATAGAATTACTGATAGAAACATGAAAAGTTTTCCCACTATTGATGAAGCGAAGGAGTGGCTGGTTTCTCAGAATTAGAAAGTCTGTACAAAACATTTAGCAGATTCGTTTTCAGCAAATAATCTGGCAGGTCTTATTTTACGCTTCTTGACTCATTTCAAAAAAAAGCGTAAATTTATTTAATAGGATATAATTCAGATCTAATGGAAAGAATAAGAACAGAGCAGTTTCAAGGGAAAATAATTGTTCATATTGATTTTAGTGGCTTAAAAAAAATTGAACAAATACTTGAGGTACTTGAACAAGTAAAACTCGTTCTTACAAATTATCTTCCTAAAATGGTTTATTCGTTATCCAACGTTGAAGGCATGGCCTTTAATCCGAAAGTTAAAGACTCATTCATAGAAACTATTAAAGTAACTAGCGAATATGTCATAGCTGGGGCAGTAGTTGGGGCTTCAGGCATGCACAATCTTATGCTGGATGCGATAAACCTTCTGACAAGCAGGAAGTATCAGTCATTTATCGACGAAGAATCAGCAAAAAAATGGTTAGTTTCTCAAAGTTAACCTTCCAGCCAGAGGACAGACAACATCATAGGCAACTGCTACTTTTTTCGAGGATATAATTTTTCGGCAAGTAAAACAGCATTGTATAAATTGGCAATTCCTTCAGAAACCGAGAGATCACTAAAATTCATCAGTTTTTTAGTTCCTGGCAAATAAACCGAGTTTGTTTTAGGCTTGTATGCAGATTGAACAATTATTTCTTTTAGCTGCTTTGCGTTTAACTCTGGATAATACGATTTTAAAACAGCTGCAATACCCGCAACTACTGGGGCAGCTGTGCTAGTTCCACTGGCTAATTCATATTTATTACCTAAAACACACGACATGATATCTACGCCAGGAGCAAAAACATCAACTGTTTTTTTTCCGTAATTTGAGAAAGGTGCCAATAGCTTCTTATCGTCTTTTAAACCTGTTGCACCAACACTTATCCAATTTTCAGCTCTTTCTCCATTTTCGTAAAAGCCGGTAGGATAGGTTGGGATACTATCATTGTTTTTGCTATCGTTGCCAGCTGCGTGAACTATCAGAACACCAGCTTTTTCGGCTTCTTCTATTGCCTGTTGCACAAATTCCGGATAAGAGGAATATTGTTTTCCAAAACTGCAATTGATAATATCGGCACCATTTCGTACCGCATATCTAATGGCCAGAGCAATATCTTTATCACGCTCATCGCCATTTGGCAACACCCTCAAAATCATCAACTTAACATTTTTCGCAATACCATTTACACCTGTATTGTTCCATAATGCACCTATTGTGCCAGCAACACCAGTTCCATGGTAAGGTCCCATGGCATCCACCTGGTTGTTTCCGTAAATGCTATCTGCTAAATTGGAGGGATCATCACCAATTATTTTTTTGCGGACATCAAAAGAAGGGTTTAACCGTGTTTTCAAATCTTCTTCCATGTTTTTTATGGCGCTTTCAAGGGCTTTGTCATCAAAACTAACATCCATCATCCACAAAGTAAAATCTTTAGCTCCATTGATAATTGTACTATTCGAGTCTATTTTTAAAATAGAGTCTTTGTTATAATCCGCATGACCAAAATATTCTGTAAGGCGAACATTTGACCATATGTACTTCTGAAGTAAAATCTTATAGAATTTTATATCGTCCTTTTTGTTTTTAATCCCCCTCTCAAAATCTTCATTAATTTCCTGAAAATGAGCACATTTCACAGAATCCACCTTAGTTAATAACGAGATTTCTTTGCCTTCATATTTCCCTTTTAGCCTAGCGTAAATTCTTGTTAATTCAGTTGTCTCCCGTTTGATGTTTTCTCCTTTAGAATTTCCTAAAAAGTTCCAGCCATGGATATCATCTACATAGCCATTTTTATCATCATCAATTCCATTATCGGGTATTTCACCATCATTAATCCAGTATTGCCCTTGTAAATCTTCATGAGTCAACGCTGCACCATTATCAAGAACAGCAACAGTGACAGTTTCTGAGGCTTTTCCCTTTAAAAATTCATAAGCACGGTAGGTACTTATTCCTAAAAGGCTATCTCTCTCTGGATCAAAATGTTGCCAGTTATCCTTTATTTGCGAAAAAAGAGAAAATGGCATTAGGAAAAAGAGGATAAAGATTTTATTCATTTTGGATTTGTCTATTTTAATAAATCATTCTCCCAATTTGCAGGGTTGTTTTTAATGTATTCGAAAATTGTTAAATATGATCATTCATTTCGAATAATGTGTTCATAATAATTACGTTGCCATAACTTGCCATTAAATCGTTGCCATCCTATATTTTTAACACCATAAATATATTTAACCATAACAATGGATTTGAATGCACCCACAATATCACCAAGGGTTTTACCCGCAGGGGCAATCCCTTGTGGTTTTCCATTTTTGGTATCAATGCTGTTTTGGGCAACCACAAGGGGCTCCCCTACAACAATTTCCAAAATGGCATAAAAATAATTGGGCATTACAATATATTCATGCAATTCAATATTTTTAAAACGTTCCGGTAATTTTAACCATTCGTTTTCTACCATTTTGCCTGCATCATTTAAAAACATTTTCCCATTTCTAATTTTGCAAAAAGCAGGTCCCGTCTTTACAATATGGGGGTAATAAAATACAAACCTGCCTGCAAATAATCATAACCTTTCAAACGGATGCTACGACGGTGGTATTTATTAGGATTGTATTTCATTTTTAAATGTTTTCGGATTTTGTAAAAATACAATGATACGAATAAAAACCTATGATATATTTATTGTTTTGACACCCAAAACAAAAGGCTGAACAAAAATGTCCAGCCTTTCGGTTTATAATTAATTCTCAAACGTTTACAGATTCTTTAAAATAAACCCTTTTGCTTTTTCTGGCGTAAACCCAAGTTTATCGTCAAGCACTTTTGCAGGTGCTGAATAACCAAAATGGTCAAGACCAAATACAACTCCATCTAAACCTACAAAAGGTTGTAAAGTGGAAGGAAGTCCAGCTGTCATACCTAGTTTTTTAACATCAGCAGGAAGTAATTCTGCTTTGTATGCATCAGGTTGCTGCAAAAACAGACCGGCTGAGATAATAGATACTATTTTAACTTTTAAAGGTTTTTCTGCCGCTAACAATTTAGCACCTTCGTGCAAAGTAGAAACTTCAGAACCATTGGCAACCAAAATCACATCTGGTTTTTCACCCGGATTAGATTCGTAAACCACATAAGCTCCTTTTTCAGCACCTTTTGCTCTTTCGTAGAAGCTGCTTGCACCTTGAAGATCAACTTCAGCAACATTCTGACGAGTAAGGATCAAGCAAGTTGGTGTTTTATCATTGTTAATTGCCATTTCCCAGGCAACAGTTGTTTCAGCTGAACCAGCAGGACGCAAACCTAAAACTGATGGGTTTCCGCTATGATTTTTCAGCTGTTCCATCAATCGAATCTGAGCTTCGTGTTCAACAGGTTGGTGAGTTGGACCATCTTCGCCTACTCTAAATGAATCGTGTGTCCAAACATAAATCACAGGAATTTCCATTAATGCTGAAAGTCGAAGTACAGGCTTCATGTAATCAGAGAACACAAAGAATGTAGCACATACTGGGATGATACCTCCGTGCAACGCCATTCCGTTAACCAATGCAGCCATAGTTAGCTCTGAAACACCAGCTTGTAAGAAAGCACCTGAAAAGTCACCTTTAGCAAAAGCTGTTGTTTTCTTTAAGAAAGAGTCTGTTTTATCGCTGTTTGACAAATCAGCAGAGGCAACCACAAGGTTTTCAATTTTGTCAGCCAAATAAGCGAGTACGTTACCCGAAGCCCCTCTTGTTGCGGTGTTTTCAGGTTGCTCAATAGCGCTGAAATCAATTTCAGGAAGCTCCCTGTTCATAAAGCTTTTATATTTAGCAGCAAGCTCTGGGTTTGCTTTTTCCCAGTCTATATGTTTTGATTTTAACTCTTTGGCAGCAGTTCTTTTTTTATCACAAACTTCTTTGTAATAATCAGCAACTTCAGGGAAAATTACAAATGGGTTTTCAGGATCGCCACCTAGGTTGGCAATTGTTTTTTCAAAGGATGCACCAGCCGCACTCAATGGCTGACCATGAGTAGAAACCTGGGCTTCAAAGTTGCCAGAATCTGCATCAACAGCACCTTTTCCCATGATTGTTTTACCAATAATCAAGGTTGGTCTTTCTGTTTCAGCATTTGCAGCGGTTAACGCTTTCCTTATTTCATTAGCATCATTACCTTTGATTGTAATTACATTCCAACCCCATGCTTTGTATTTTGCAGCAGTGTCTTCTTTAGTGACTTCTTTAACAGTTGTTGAAAGCTGAATGTCGTTAGAGTCATAAAACATAATCAAGTTACTTAAACCTAAGAAACCAGCAATACGTCCAGCTCCTTGAGAAATCTCTTCCTGAATACCACCGTCAGAAATAAACACATAAGTTTTGTGAGCCATCCAATCGCCAAACCTTTCAACCATAAATCTTTCGGCAATAGCAGCACCAATTCCTAATGTATGACCAACGCCAAGCGGGCCAGAAGTATTTTCAATACCTTTTTCAAGGTTTCTTTCAGGGTGGCCATCTGTTGGGCTTCCCCATTGGCGAAATTGGGCCACATCGTCCATTGAAAAGTAGCCTAACATAGCTAACTGTGAATACAGCATTGGAGACATGTGTCCTGGATCAAGAAAGAACCTGTCACGCAAATCCCATGATGGATTGTCTGGATCGAAGTTTAGAAATTCAGTGTAAAGGATGTTAATAAAGTCTGCTCCCCCCATTGCTCCACCAGGATGACCTGATTTAGCTTTTTCTACCATGGCAGCTGCCAAAATTCTAATGTTATCAGCTGCTTTGTTTACTATTTTGTCATTCATGATGATAAAAGTATGTAACTATTAATTTTTTACAGATTCCTAGAAAGTTATTCGAAAGTACAAAGGAATAAATAAAATCCGACACAATAATGGAATTATTGTGCCAAAAAAGTGGACTATCTAGTCATTTTGGATGAATATTGTGTAAGTTTACTCATGCTAATATCGGCAATTCCTCCAACTGCAACTACTTTACTATTTTGCAGTTTAATTTCAAGGCCATTTCTTTGTCTTTGTCTATTGTGGTGTTTAAATAAAATTCTTAATCTGTAATACAGCATATTTTAAACCTCTGAAAAGAACAGAATCGATATTTCAAACATAATTTCTATTTTTGTAGATAGTTTTTGAAGTCTGTGATTTTAGTATGGTAGAAAAGGCACTAGGGAAAAATTACTTTGAAACGGGAAAAATCCCGGTAAATGTGTGTAAGGTTAACAGAAAGATTGGTATAAGCCATAATCACGACCTCACAGAAAGACTTCATTACCACGACTTTACAGAAATAATCATCATCTTAAAAGGAAACAGCATCCATTCGGTTGAAGGAAATGAATACATTGCCTCGGCTGGCGATATTTTTGTTTTGCAAGGGTACCAGGCACATGCTTTTAAGGATGCAAGCAACCTGGAGATTGTGAATGTTATGTTCGACACCATTGCCCAACCTGATCTGCTTGATGAAGATGCCCTAAAAAAAATACCCGGCTACAATGCATTGTTTATTCTTGAACCACAGTATCGGAACAGGCATCATTTTAAGCATATTTTAAGGCTCAACAGAAAAGATTTGGCAAGGATTGAATTTATCATTAACACCATGTTCCTTGAACAAAATTCCCGCGAACCAGGCTATGATGTTATCATTAAAAACAAATTAGAAGAACTGGTTATTCACCTTTCAAGAGAATATTCAAAACTAAAATCGCGAGAAGCCATTTCATTGCTAAGGATTGGTTCTATTATCGATTACCTTGAAAATAACTACTCGAAGGAAATCAGCCTTGAGTTTTTGGCCGAGATGTCATACATGTCGGTAAGGAACTTTCAGCGCGTTTTCAAAAAGGCTACCGGACAATCACCCATTGATTACCTCATCCACATCCGGCTCGAAAAAGCCAAGCAAATGCTAAGGGAATCGAACGAGCAGGTGGCTGATATTGCTATTCAATCCGGGTTTAATGAATACAACTATTTTTCAAGAAAATTTAAAAACGCCATTGGCATTTCGCCATTAAAGTATAGAATGAGATTTAAGCCGAGTAGCAACTAAAGGAGTCATTTGAGTGACCAATGACCAGCTATTTCAAAAAATCAACTAATTTTCCCTTATCCAGAATTTTAATCTTTTTCCCTTCTGCTAGAATTACCTTGTCCCGATCAAGCTCACGAATAGCTCTTCCAACTGATGGACGCACCACTCCGAACATTTCAGCCAGTTCAGTCTGTGATTTTGGCAGTACAAACTCATCTTTTCCTGTTTTTTTTGAAAGCTGCAATAAAAAATGTGCAATTTTCCCCTTAATTGACTGAAAAGAAAGAAAGCGAAGCTTATTTGACAGAAACTGCGCTCTGTTTGAAATATTATTTAAAAAATTGGAAAGAATTTTTTCGTTCAATTGTAACAGGTTTACGAATGAAGGTTTAGGGATAGATAAAATTACGACCTCCTTATTAGCAATAATAGTAACCGGAAATTTGTTATTGTTTCCAAATAAAAAAGCAGGCGCCAAAAGGTTGGGCCCCTCAATATCCTCAATTTTAATGGTTTTTCCTGAATAATCCATCATTTCACCTCTTACAGAACCTTCAAGAATTATTAACAAATTAACTACTTCAGTATCAGCATATGCAATTACCTCCTCTTTGCTATATTTTTTCTTCTGGAAATTTATTTTGCTTAACAATCCGGCAACCTCTACAGACCTAAGGTTTTTAAACAATGAACATTTTGCCAATAATTCTTCCATTTTCAAGATTTTTCAAAAAAAGCTAAAATAAGACAAAAAAGTCTTTTATTGTAACATATGTTACCGTTTTTTAATTCCACTTCACCTTATCTTTGTATTAATAAAGTCAAAGAATGGTATTGAATATGAATTTATTTCTGTTTTAAGTCATTTGTCATTAAACAAAAAATTAAGGCTAATGACAATTGACCAATGACTTCTACAAAAGAGAATGATTTTGGAAAGTATATTGATATAAAGGAGTGTTAATTGATAAAAATAAGGACTATGATACGGGAAATGGTGAAAATTGACGAGGAATTATGCAATGGCTGTGGTGATTGCGTACCAAACTGTCATGAAGGAGCACTGCAAATTATTGACGGAAAAGCAAGATTAATAAGCGACTTGATGTGTGATGGACTGGGCGCTTGCCTGGGGCATTGTCCGCAAGGGGCTATTACCATTGAAAAACGAGAAGCCGAACCATACAATGAAACCAAAGTAATGGAATTGATGGTACCAAAAGGCAAATCGACTGTAATTGCCCACATGAAACATTTGAAAGAACATGGAGAAACTGGCTTTTTAAAAGAAGCTGTAGCCTATTTAAAAAATAACGAAGAAAATATTGACTTTGACATAAAATCAGTAATTATGGAAGTACACAATTCAGGAAATCAGCAAGGTGGCGGAGGTTGCCCAGGATCAAAAACAATGAGCTTTAATGCCAACCACCTTTCAGTTGATTCTGGCGAAATGGTAACCGGTAAATCTGAACTTCAGCAATGGCCGGTACAAATGCATTTGGTTAATCCAATGGCACCCTATTTTCAAAATGTGGACGTATTAATTGCCGCCGATTGCGTGGCTTTTTCGATGGGTAACTTTCACCAAAAATACCTCAAAGGCAAAGGCTTGGCCATTGCTTGCCCAAAACTGGATGACGGTTTGGACACCTACGTTAATAAAATGACCAGCATGATTGATGATGCTAAAGTGAACACGTTAACAGTTATGATGATGCAGGTTCCTTGCTGTGGCGGCTTGCTGCAAATGGTCAAAGCAGCTACTGAAAGAGCTTCAAGAAAGGTTCCTGTAAAAGCAATGGTGGTTTCATTGCAAGGTGAAATACTTCAGGAGGAGTGGGTTTGATTTAGAATCCACAACAAAAAAACGAACAGCTATCAATGTAGTTTATATAAAAAAATTTACTTATTGGTGTATTTGTTTATTGGTATATTGACAGGACACATTTACTGCCAGGGTTAATAAACCAATATACCAATTTCAAATATACAACTATTAGAAGTCTTAAAAACAGCCTAACTTAATGATGCTGATATAATCATATAAAAATTAGAAAAAAATGGCAGCAAACACATTTGAACATTCAAAAATATACCATCTTAAAAGCTCCATTGATTATGCTTCAGGGGCTATTGTAAGCAAAATAATATCAAAAAACGATGCTGGAAACATCACATTATTTGCTTTCGACAGTGAGCAAAACCTAAGCGAACATACAGCCCCTTTTGATGCAATAATTCAGCTAGTTGAGGGCCAGGCAAAAATAATTATTGACAAAAACGAATACGTGTTAAAAGAGGGCGACATTATTAACATGCCGGCTAATGTTTCTCATGCGGTTGAAGCCCTTGGTAAATTCAAAATGCTTTTAACAATGCTTAAAACGCGTTTAGAGGTAAAAATAGGCTAATTCCAAATTTAAAATCTCAATTAATATAAAATAGCTGACTAACTAGGTCGGAGGGCTATTCCTATGTCTATATTTCAAATAAAATAAATAATAACTAATTAAAAATCAGAAAATTATGAACATGTTTTGTTTTCAGTGTCAAGAAGCTGCAAAAGGTACAGGATGTACAAAAATTGGTGTCTGTGGTAAAACTGATGAAGTTTCAAATCTTCAGGATTTGTTAGTCTGGGTAGCCAAAGGAGTATCCTTTTATGCCAACACAGGGCGCAAAAATAACTTAACTACTGCTAATGCCGATAAATATGTTTTTGAGGCTTTGTTTGCAACCATAACTAATGCAAATTTCGACAGAACAAAAATAATTGCAAAAATTGAAGAAGGTTTTAGTGTAAAAACTGACCTAAAAAAGGAGCTTCAAGACAAAAACATTGAAATTGCAAGTAATGTCCCTGAAAATGCGATCTGGATGTCGTCGTTGGAGAAGGAAATTATTGCTAAAAGTAAAACAGTTGGGATTTTAACCATCGAAAATGAAGACATTCGTTCGTTAAAAGAATTATTAGTTTACGGATTAAAAGGAATGGCCGCCTATGCAGAACATGCCTTTAACCTGGGCTATGTAAATGACGATGTATTTGCATTTATGCACAAAGGCCTTGTTGCAACTTTAAACAATCAACTAACTGCTGATGAACTAGTTACCCTAGTGTTAGAATGCGGTAAACATGGTGTGGATGTGATGGCACTACTTGATGAAGCCAATACCAAAACCTACGGCAACCCTGAAATTACCAAAGTAAATATTGGGGTGAGGAATAACCCTGCAATTTTAATCAGCGGTCACGATTTAAAGGACATGGAAGAACTGCTTAAACAGACCAAAGGAACAGGTGTAGACGTTTACACGCATAGCGAAATGCTTCCTGCACACTATTATCCAGCTTTTAAAAAGTATGAACATTTTGTTGGAAACTATGGCAACGCCTGGTGGGCACAAAAAGAAGAATTTGAAACATTTAATGGCCCCATATTATTCACCACCAACTGCATAGTACCGCCAAAAAACAGCTACAAAGACAGGGTGTATACCACAGGAGCCTCAGGATTTGAAGGTTGCACGCACATTGCAGACAGAAAAGACGGCCAACCAAAGGACTTTTCGGTTATTATTGAACATGCCAAAAAATGTGCCGCCCCAACCGAAATTGAATCTGGCGAAATAGTGGGTGGTTTTGCACACAACCAGGTGCTGCAATTGGCCGACAAAGTGGTGGATGCTGTAAAAACAGGTGCCATTAAAAAGTTTGTGGTTATGGCAGGTTGCGATGGAAGAATGAAAGGCCGGGATTACTACAGCGAGTTTGCAACAAAATTACCTCAGGATACTGTAATTTTAACTGCAGGATGTGCCAAATATCGTTACAATAAACTTCCATTGGGTGATATAGGAGGAATTCCACGGGTTTTGGATGCAGGCCAATGTAATGATTCCTATTCATTGGCTGTAATTGCGTTAAAACTGAAAGAAGTTTTTGAACTGAAT
This sequence comes from Bacteroidales bacterium, assembly GCA_050291445.1. Classification (GTDB taxonomy): domain Bacteria; phylum Bacteroidota; class Bacteroidia; order Bacteroidales; family NBLH01; genus NBLH01. Next base: position 22,591 of record JBNKJW010000299.1, read on the forward strand.
GACATTAACGAATTGCCAATAGCCTATAACATTGCATGGTATGAGCAAAAAGCAGTAATTGTACTATTGGCGCTGTTGTACATGGGTGTAAAAAATATTCATTTAGGCCCTACCTTACCCGCTTTCCTGTCGCCAAATGTTGCAAAAGTATTGGTTGAAAATTTTGGAATTGGAGGTATTGGTACAGTTGACGAAGACATTGAAAAAATGATTGGGATTGCAACGGTATAAACCTGATAACAAACAACTTAGCAAGTCTTTTAGACTTGCTAAATTTATGAAGCTGTATCAACGACGAAGCCCTCACCGTAGGTAAAAGTCGTAAAAGTGAGGATCATTGAGCACTTCGGCATGTGGTATACTGAGCACTTCGACAAGCTCAGTATACCACTTGCCAAAGTGCTCAGTGCGCCACTTGTCGAAATGCCTATGTTGTTGATTCTCAGTATTCGCTTCGACAGGCTCTTTCTTGTTTTGGTTCTTGATGGTTTTGTTTATACCAAATGTAAACGCTAAATCTACTTATTACAAATTGATTGTTATTTTTAACGACCAAATTTGGTTTACCGATTTCTTATTAGCGGTAAAATGACCACATAAAGGGTTCTTAATTGCACATCATAAAAGTAATTATTTTGTTTAAAGATGGAAGAAAACCATGTATTCCTGTTATGAGGTTTGTAGTGGTAAAACCATTCATTTTTTGAACTAATATACCCATTCGTCAAGAAATTTTGTTCACCTACCAAACTACAGGTAATTTACTTGTAATTCAGCATACTAATTCGTAATTTAAATAAGTTATAGTATTAACTAAACTGCAATAAATAATACCAATTGCATTTATATTTTAGTCCAAAGGCAAAATATAAATTGCAATGGTAAATGCCGATGCTACTTGAAAATAGTCGAAGAGGCTTTGCCGAAATTGGACTATTTTGAACTTTTCTCACGCAGCGTGAGCGAGTAAAGTAAAATCGGTATAAAATTAGTTTTACAACCATTAACCTGGTATAAAAACTGATAGTTACTCCTCTTTTTTGAAAAATTAGCTCATTCTTTTAGGATTTCCTGAACAGAATTATTGTAGATATGTTTATTAATTGTACATGGAAAAACTTAAAACCATATTAATCAATCTGCCTTTTTGGGTAAAAATATCCGAAATGGCAATATTGTATTTGGTGTTTCCTTTATTGTTGGTTTTTGATGTGATACCTTTTCCTCTAATGGTGGTGTTGGTAATTATGGGTACTTCGGTTATCATTTTTCTTCAGTATGACAACACCTTTGATAAAAAACAATACATCAACTGGGCTTCTGGCAAAAAGCATTTTCTCTCAATGTTTTTATTTTTTGTTTTATCCGCAGCAGTCATGGTACTAACAATTTGGCTGGTGGATTCTGCTCAACTATTTATCCTTTTAAAGGAAAACCCACAAATGATGCTGATGATTGCCATTTTTTATCCATTTTTTTCGGTTATTCCACAAGGGCTCGCCTATCGGGTTTTGTTTTTTCATCGATATGCCAACCTGTTCTCCTCAAAATGGACACAAATATTTGTCAGTGCTTTGTTTTTTTCTTTTGGCCATGTGATTTATAAGAGTCCATTGGTCATGTTTTTAACTTTTATTGCAGGTTTAATATTTGCTTATCGGTATCATCAGTCAAAATCATATTTATTAAGTGCCATTGAGCACGCTTTGTATGGAGTTTGGATGTTTACCTCAGGTTTGGGCATCTATTTTATCAGCAGTGCAGTTAACTAAACAAAGCACTTTGTTCATTTATTTTTTCTAAATTTTTAATCCAAACTCGACTCTTCTTAGCAGAATTAAGCTATTAACCTGAGTTCGACATAAAATATTCAACACAGAGATTCGGAATTATACCAGATATGTGCTAAAAATGCAAAAAGAATAGCGGGCTATTTTGAGGGATTTTTAGTGCAGAGATGGTGTGATTACCTCCGGTGAGTGCTTCGCAGTTCCGAATTTTCTATTAGATTTGATTAATTTTTGCATAAATCACAC
>JBNKJW010000300.1:0-2954 GCA_050291445.1 Bacteroidales bacterium
CTAAAAATGCAGAAAGAATAGCGGGCTATTTTGAGGGATTTTTAGTGCAGAGATGGTGTGGTTCCGAATTTTCTATTAGATTTGATTAATTTTTGCATAAATCACACCAATTTTTCTAGCCTGAATAATTCATGCACCAAGTTTAGCGCAGATGTAAGGAGCGGAAACTACAGCTGTATTTCATACTGCAAAGCTTGCGCAACGAAACAGATGCACCGAAATTGGTGCGCCTTTGGTAAAAATGAATGAAAATTAATTTTATAAGTCAAATCAAATATCTTTATGACATTCAGCACTATATTATGTATTCATTCATTTTTTATGAATTAATCAGGCTAGAACTATCCCGATAGTCCTTCAAAAATTTGTTGCAATTTCTGCTAAAAATTAATTCAAACTGTGTGAATATTTTTAATCGAACTCAGGTTAATAGATATGCAAAATTAAAATCAAACCAGACCAACTTATTTGCGATAATTTTTTCATCTAAAAACCAATCAATTATGTTAGAAGTATTAATTTTTTATGCGGAAATTTCTATTATTATTTTTTTCGTTGGTTCCATACTTTATTAATTCCTTAGAAAATCTTTTTTAAAAAACATTGTAATTGCTATTTAGGGCCTTCTGACTAGCCAAAGTTTCTGACGAGATTTTATTAGGTCATAAAATGTAAGTGCAAAGAAAAATAGGATGTTTTATCAAAAACCTTGCACTTTAAACTCTGGAAAATCATGTAAGGCGCTAGATATTAAAAGTATAAGCGTTTTTCAGCAAGCCCTACTTAGGAGAAAAGTTCTCATTTACAGCAGTAAACTGCAATTTTGAAATTTATTCCCTTTGGTCATGAGAAAAGTTCTAGTGCCTTGTACTTTATTATTTTTAGAGATTTTCTTTACTTTGAAAATAAGCCTGATTTTAAAGGGTTAAAAATGGTTGATGAGCTGAAAAAACGGTTGAAAGAAAGTAGAATGAGGAAAGATTAGAAGTATAATAAATCAGCAGAGATATTTGGAAAAGGCACAAGTGCTTTCACTTGTGCCATCCAAAGCTCAATAGTTTGATTAAAACACATTGCATGTAGCAGCTTCTTCTACTGCCTCCCACAGTCTTTTTACTCCTTCGGTGATAACTTCCGGTTCGGCACACGAAAAATTTAATCGCATGGTGTTAGTGTCTGTTTTATTGATGTAAAATGGTACACCTGGTACAAAAGCCACTTTTCTTTTGGCTGCTTTTTCAAATACCTGCATCGAAGAATAACCTGCAGGCATTGTAAACCAACTAAACATTCCTCCATCTGGTTTTACAATGGAAAAAGTGTCCGGAAAATAGTTGTTTACAGCTTCACATAAAGCATCAGATTGTTGTTTGTAGGCGTTGGTTATTTTTTTTAGATGAATGTTTAAATCATTGTTTTTTAAAAAATCAACCACAATGTGTTGGGTGAAAATATCGGTGTGTAAATCAGCTGCTTGTTTGGCCACTTCAAGCTTTTCAATAATTTGAGTTGAGGCTATTACCCATCCTAATCTAAAACCCGGGACAATTATTTTTGAAAAGGAACCCAAAAGAATGGTGTTTTCTGGAGCAAACGAATAAATATTGGGCAAGCTTTCGCCCCTAAAGCGTATTTTTCCGTAAGGATCATCTTCAACAATTAAGGAGTTGTTTGCCTGGGCAAAACCGGCAACTTCTTTTCTTTTTTCCAAGGAGTAACTTACACCCGTTGGGTTTTGAAAGTTAGCAACCATGTAGGTCAATTTAGGGTTTTTGTTTACCACTTTTTCTTTCCATTTTTCTAAATTTATGCCATCTTTTTGTAATTCAATGGCTTTAAAATCAGGTTGATACATAGAAAATGCCTGGATGGCACCAAGATATGAAGGTGCCTCGAGTAAAACACTATCTCCTTTATTGATAAATACTTTGCCAATTAAATCTAATGCCTGCTGCGAACCAGTTGTAACAATTACATTTTCAGGATTGATTTTTACACCCTGCCATTGATAAAATGTGCAAATCATTTCTCTTAATTCCGGCAAGCCTTTGGTTAGGCTGTATTGCAGCGCAGCAGATGCATGGTCTTTAAAAACCCTGGCAGTGCTTTCGGTCAGTTCGTTTACAGGAAAATACTTTTTGTTGGGCAAACCGCCTGCAAATGATATAATATCAGGCGAGGCGGCAACTTTCAAAATATCCCTTATAAAAGAACGGGGTACCTGCTTAATTCTGTTGGAGAACTTTGTTTCTACGGAGTGTTGTTCATTTTTCATGTGTTAAATTGTTTTGGTTAATAAAAAAAGCCCCCTGAATGTTTGTTCAGAGGGCTTTGCTATAAAATTGATTATGGTATTGCCATTATCCCCCTGGTTCCTTTCTAATAAGAAGGACTAGTGCTAAGAGAATAATGATATTTATACTTGTTAAATTCATAATAAAAAGAAACCCTGACCAGAAAATCCGGCCAGGGTGTATATTTTGATTACATAAATATGCCGGTTACTAACTTTCCTTTTCAATAAGGAGGCTAATAATTACAAGCACAATATGTAGTAAATTTTGTTTCATTGATTCTGCAAAACTAAGCAATTATTTTAATCTGAAAGTTATTTTTCTCGAAAAATACAAATTTCAGGAAGGCTTTATTAACCTGAATAGGGATATTTTGTTGAAACAAGTTATTCTGATTTTGCTGAAACATTTAAAATTTCGGTTCATGAAAATTGTATAAAGACCAATGATGTTTTTTGGCCAAATTACAAAGCCTGGTCAAATTTTACTAATGAAGTAGATGATGTGCCTCTGGCTAGCATAATAATCATTAGTTTTTTGTTATTTGAAGATAAAGTTAATGCAAGGAAAAATTACTGTTTTTTTTAAACTCTTTGCACTTTTTCACAACTTTTTTCATGTAATACCAAACCGCTATCAAGATAGTAAAAAAAGGTTTTG
>JBNKJW010000301.1:0-29001 GCA_050291445.1 Bacteroidales bacterium
AATTAACTGTTTATCAGACTGTTAAATTAATAAAATCTGTGCTTTTCTCCAAATAACTGAGAATATTTATTTTTCCTATCTTTCTTTATATCAATTAATTAATAATCGAGCTCAGGTTAATAAAAAGAAAGGTTTAAACTAAATTTATTAAAAGCTCTTAAAAATTTCAGAAAACTTGTCTTTGGTGGCTCTTGATGCGAGATTTTGTCTTTTTTTTACATCATTCTGTCAAAATAATGGGGGTGTTGAGCAATTTGTGTGTTTTTTTTATTATTTAATTGATAATTTTGTCAGTCTAATTAAGATAGTTATGAAGCAATTTAAACAACTTACCGTTGATGAATTAATGAAACTTTTAATTGACTTAGCACGTGAAAATGAAAGTCAGGCAAAAGAATACAATAATTCCATCACCTTACTTTCAAAAAGTGAGCTTTCTATCTCGGAAAAAAGGAAGAAAATAAATGAATTGCATAACCTGGTGCGAGATTTGGTTAATGAGAACAGAAGTTTTGTTTCTTTATTTAAAGGACTTGGAGATTTCTATAAGTTTTTTAATGACCGTGTTGAACATTCAGATGAAGCTGGGGAGGCTGAATTAGAGGCAGTAGAAATGGATATTTCAGAAGAGGAAATTATGCAAAATATGGCGGAAAAAAATCACGAGGAACTCAATATGTTAATGGAGCGGTATATTGCTGAGGAAAACTATGAGGAATGCGCAAAGATTAAAGAGTTGATAGAGAAAACTGCTTGAAAACCAAGTGTTCAATAGTTAATTTCACCATATTATAGAATTTTGTGGACCTATAGTCATCTATAAGTCAAATAGCCAATAGTCATTTGTCATTGATTCTGGTGCACTTGTCAGGTGTTGTCATCTAACAAACTAGCCTTGACTTAACATTAGTCAATATATTCGTCATTAATAACTATAGATAAATTTTTAATAACCACCATTTTAAATAGTTAGCGCTGTTTACTATTTACCCCAAATCACTTCAAATGCAGTAATATTGGCAAAACTACCTCAATGTTCTGCCTATTTGTCAGTTTTTTTTGCTTGGCATAACCTTTGAAAAAGCTTTGCCGAATAAAAATGTTAAACTCAAAATACATTGTAAAATGCAAAAAGGACAAATTAATGTTACTACTGAGAACATATTTCCGATAATCAAGAAGTTTTTGTATTCCGATCACGAGATTTTCCTTCGTGAGTTGATTTCCAATGCAGTTGATGCTACTCAAAAATTAAAAACACTTTCGATAACTGATGAGTTTGAGGGAGAAGTGGGCGACACAACTATTCAGATAACCCTCGACGAAAAGAAAAAAACGTTGACCATTTCTGACAAAGGAGTTGGGATGACCGAAGAAGAAATTGATAAGTACATTAACCAAATTGCGTTTTCGAGTGCCGAAGAATTTTTAGAAAAGTACAAAGATAAAGCAAATGCTATTATTGGCCATTTTGGTTTAGGTTTCTACTCTTCTTTTATGGTTTCTGAAAAGGTTGAAATCAGGACAAAATCATGGCGTAAAGGTGCAAAAGCAGTTAAGTGGGAGTGTGATGGTAGCCCCGAATATTCAATTAAAGAAATTGAAAAGGAAGAAAGAGGGACTGATATTATTCTTTACATTGACAAAGAATCAAAAGAATTTCTTGAAAAGAATAAGATTGATGAATTATTGAAAAAATACTGCAAGTTCTTGCCTGTTTCAATTGCTTTTGGAAAAAAAACAGAATGGAAAGATGGTAAAGAAGTTGAAACTGACGAGTTAAATACTGTCAATAATACAGAACCTGCATGGACCAAGAAACCAGCAGATTTAAAAGACGAAGATTATCAGAATTTCTATCGCGAGTTGTATCCAATGAGTATGGATGCACCTTTGTTCAATATTCACTTAAATGTTGATTATCCTTTCAACCTGACTGGTATTCTATATTTCCCTAAAATTAAGTCGAATTTTGAAATTCAAAAGAATAAGATTCAACTTTATTCAAACCAGGTTTTTGTTACCGATTCAGTTGAAGGCATTGTTCCTGAGTTTTTGACCCTATTGCATGGTGTAATTGATTCTCCGGATATTCCGTTAAATGTTTCAAGAAGTTACCTGCAAAGTGATTCAAATGTAAAAAAAATATCCAGTCACATTACTAAAAAAGTAGCAGACAGGTTAAACGAAATATTTAAGAAAGAACGTGAAGACTTTGAGAAAAAGTGGGAAGACCTAAAATTGTTTGTTGCCTATGGAATGCTTTCCGAACCAAAGTTTTACGATAAAGCAATCAAGTTTGGCCTGTTTAAAAACACCGAGGGTAAATATTTCACCTGGGATGAATACGTTAAGGTGATAAAAGAAAACCAAACAGACAAGGACAAAAAGTTGATTTGCCTTTATACTTCGGATGAAGAAGGTCAATACACTTTTATTGAGGCTGCAAAAACAAAAGGTTACGATGTGTTGGTTTTAGACAGTCAGCTTGACAGTCATTTAATTAACCACCTCGAGTCTAAGTTTGAAAACACACAATTTGTAAGGGTTGATGCCGATGTAGTTGACAAATTGATCAAGAAAGAGGATGGTGCAGTTTCAAAATTAACTGCCAGCCAGGAGTCTAAATTAACTACAGTTTTCCAAAGCCAGCTTCCTGCCGGGGCAAATTACATAGTAATGTTTGAGCCTATGAGCGAAGGAGCCAACCCAGTGTTGATTACACAGTCGGAGTTTATGCGTAGGATGAAAGATATGTCGCAAATGGGTGGCGGAATGGGTTTTTATGGTGATTTACCAGACAGTTACAACCTTGTTGTAAACTCAAATCATAAGTTGGTTGAGCAAATTGCAAAATCAACTGAAAAAGCTGTTAAAGATGAACTTTCTCCAATTGAAACCGAAATTTCTAAGTTGGATGCTGATATTCAGGCTCTTGAAACTTTAAAGAAAGACAAAAAAGAGGAGGAAATACCGCAGGAAGAGAAAGATCAGATGGAAGATTTGAACAAAAAGAAAGATGAACAAAACAAGAAAAAAGAAGAAGTGCTGAAAGCTTATGGAGATAAAAACCCATTAATCAAACAGTTGGTTGATTTGGCCTTGCTTTCAAACAATATGCTAAAAGGCGAAGCACTTGACTCTTTTGTGAAAAGAAGTGTTGATTTGATTGAAAAATAGATTGCAATTACAATTATAATTTAAAGAAAAAGAGGAGGTTTTGCTTCCTCTTTTTTTATTCCTCAATTCAATTATGCCGTTTTTATCCATGTTTGTGTTTGTTCTAAAAACATACATTTAATCATTTTATTTTCTCAAATACAATTAATAACTTGCTTAGATTAAATTAACAATAACTAATTGAAGATGAAAAAAAATATCATACTAGTTGTTACTGTATTGTTTTTAGGGGCCTGCATTCACGATCCGGCAAAACAAGTAAATGAAAAAAAAGCAGATAATGTTCATGAAGTACTAGTGCAAGAGGTTGTTCATGCTGGAGGTTATACTTATTTGAGGGTGACTGGCGATAATGGTGAAAATTGGTTGGCTGTGCCTAAAATGGAGGCCAAGCCTGGTGATATTTTTTACCATGCTGATGGAATGCCGATGAAAAATTTTAAAAGTAAGGAGCTAAACAAAACTTTTCCATTGGTTTGGTTTTTAGATAAAGTTTATGAAAATCCTAAGGATGCCGCAAAGCCTGTAATGCCAAAAAATCATTCAACAGGCAGTAAAGTGAGTGTAAACAAAGCCGAAATAACTATTGAAAAAATTGAAGGAGGCATTACTATTGAAGAATTGTATGCCAACAAAGAAAAATACAAGGGCAAGGATGTGAAAATAAAAGGCAAAGTGACAAAATTTAATGCCAATATAATGAATACGAATTGGATTCATTTACAAGATGGAACAGAATATGATGGGAAGTTTGATTTGGTAGTCACATCAAAAGCAAAATTTAAAGTAGGTGATATTGTAACAGTTTCGGGGAAGGTTACTTTAAACAAAGATTTTGGTCATGGATACTTTTACGAAGTAATTATTGAAGGTGTCAATTCCGAAATGGCAAAATTGTTTAGATAAGTGTGTTATCTAGTTCATTGTCATAGATTTACGTGGGATGCTGAAGCTGAAAGTAGTCCCCTTTCCTACAGTACTTTTTACCCAAATTTGCCCATTATGTTTTTCAACAAACTCTTTACATAATAAAAGACCCAGTCCGGTACCAGTTTCTTCATTTGTTCCAGGCATGGAGAGGTTTTGTTCTAAACTAAACAACTTGCTCAGTTTTTTTTCCTGAATGCCCGTACCCTCATCCTTAACAGAAAAATGGATGAAATCAGGATGTTTTTCCGATGAAAAATAGATCGTTTTTTTTGGATACGAGTACTTTATTGCATTTGACAGCAGGTTGCGAAACACCGTGTTCAACATGTTTTTATCTGCATATATTTCATCATCCTCAATGCTGTTGTTGATACGAATGCTTTTTTGAATGGCTGCACCATTTTGCTGTTCAATAACATCATTAATAAAAGTGCCTATTTTAAAAGTTTCAGGGTAATATTTAATATCACCAGTTTGAGAGCGGGCCCATTCCAAAAGGTTCATCAAAAGGCTGTAGTTTTGCTCTGATGCTTTTTGGATGATTTTTGCAAATCGTTCAATGTTCTCGTATGAATTAGCTTCCAGATCGTGCAAGATAAGTCCTGCAAATCCCGAAATTGAATTAAACGGATTTTTAAGATCATGCGCTATTATTGAAAAGAATTTATCTTTCGTTTGGTTATTTTCCTTTAGTTCTTCGTAATAAACCGTCAGTTCTTCCTGTTGCTCAACAATCTTTTCTGTTTTTTCTGCCAGTTTAATATTGGCCCTTTGTTTAATGGTATTAATTCTAAAAAGTCCAATAGCAACAGACAATACAATAATGATGATAAAGCTTAGTATGGCATAATTTCTCAGTTCAATTATTTCTCGCTCCTTTAGTTCTTCATCATACTTATGTTGCATTTCCATGCGGGTGACCTTTGCAGTGTTTTCTTCAGTTATAATACTGTCGGATAGTGTTTTATGGAAGCTTAAGAATTTGAAGGCTTTTTCAAAATTCTTTTCTTTTAAGTAAATATTGCTTAAACTTAATGCCGTTTTTGAACTCACGTCATTAAATTCGTAGTAAGTGCTAAGATCAAAAGATTTCAGAAAATTATCTTTGGCTTTTTGCAGGCTGCCTAATTGAAGGTAATACCTCCCTATATTAAAAAAATAAACACTAATGCTTCTGTAATCACCTGTTTCTTTCTCAAGAAGTTGGATACTCTCTTCGTAATTTTTTTTTGCTAAACTAAGTTTGTTTTGTAAGTGGTAAATTTCACCAATACTGTTGTAGGCAACTGCCATTTTTATGGTGTCCTTCAAGGTTTTTCTTAGTTCTAATGTTTTAAAAAAATGGGTGAGAGCTAAAGAGTCCTTGCCCATATTTTTCATAACTATTCCTAACTGGTTGTTGCAGTAAGCCATCCCAGCTTTATTACTGTCTTGCGTAAAAAGTTTCAAGGCCTGATTAATATTCTCAATTGCAGCTGTGTAATTATTTTCCCTACTGTATATATCACCAATGTTGTTATAGGCATATGCCTCCTCGGTGCGTAGGTTGTTCTTTTTTGCAAGGTTTTTAGCTTTAAAGTAATATTCAAGTGCAACCGGGTAGTTGTTCATGTTTCGGCTGGCAACTCCAAGGAAGTTTAAAATTGATGCCTCATGCTGTACCTCATTTAGTTTCTGAGATAGTTCTAGTGCCATTGTACCATATTGAATAGCAGCTTTTGAGTTGTACAACCTACTTTCCCAACATAGATTTTTGTAAAAAAACATTTTTTCCTGATCGGATAATGCATTTACCGAATCAAGTTCTGTTTGGTTTACCGGCAAGCGACTATTTGTGTCAATTTGAGCCCCAGCAAAAACAGGGGTAATTATAAAAAACAATATGAACAAAAAGCTTTTTTGCATGATTCTGGTGCACTTTAAACCTTGTGGCCGGAAAACTTCACAAAAATACAAGTTATTTTATCTTAATTAAAATTAAAAATTGAATAGAAAAAAAACGCCAACTTAAGGGATTAACTAAGTTGGCATTAAAAAAAAGAATTAGTAAAGGGATTGCTATAAAGAATGATTCTTGTCAGAAATAGTTTGTGTGAGCTTATTTTCAGGCCCTGTTTTTTGCATTTTTAAAAGTTCAATTAGCAAAATTTTATTTTGCCAGTCTGTCAAAATGTCGAGCACTCCAGTTAATGGAAGTTGCCCAATAATTGGAGGTGTTGTACCATTTTTCCCAAGCCGGTAGGTGTTGATTTCAGTTACCAAACGTCTGTTTATCTCTGTCATTTGAATATTCTGGCAATAATTGTCAAATTGTTTGTTAAAACTTTCTAAACCTATGTTAGTCAATTCTCTGTAAGGAACTCTCATGCTTTTGCGTTCAATACCTATATAGTCTATATGACCATCAGAAATAATTGCCTGCCCACTTCTTGCATTTCCCATCGAAACCAGATCTTGTTTTATTTTCTCAAGTTGGTTAAAAAGCTCTTCTGCATTTGGTTTATTTTTTACATTTTCTGCAATGTATTGGTTAGTTGCTGATATATTGTTGGCAGTATGGGCATATGCTCCCAGAACATCCCTACTTACATCAATTGCTAATAATGATGAAAAAACACCCAGGTATACCATAAATAGTACAATAGCAAAAAAATGAAGATCCGTTTTTAGTTTGCGTTTGTTGTGGTACCTTACATAAGCAGGTAAAAACAGAATAAATGGAATGGGAACTCCAATAATAAGCATAATGCCAGCCCCAGGCCAGTGGAGTATCTTAAATGCCATTCCAATAAAATCGATGATAAAAGAAATAAATGCTGCTGAATAAACAAAACGCAATAGCTTATCGTTCGTTGTTTTTAACAACCTAATATACCCAACCGGCAAAAAAAAACAGCGTAATTGTGCCAAGGCCTATTAATAATAAAATATTGGCTCCAGCTAAGTGAGTAACTTTAAAAATCGTTGCTACTACCAAAAGAGCTAAGCTGATTATTCCGATTATATAAATACTTTTTTTCATGACTTTTAGTTTTTTGAGGTGTTTAATAATGAGGAAAGTGCAATGTTTTCAGCTAGCCGAATGTTTAGCTGGATAAGGGAGAGGGTGTTTAAAGCTTCTGCAGCCGGGATGTCCCAGAAAAGAGCCGTTTCCCAGCTCAATGATTTTCCGAGATACTCATTAAATCTGTTTTGGGTATCTAATAGTGGGCTTATTTTGGCTTCCTGCTTCAAACTATCACTAAAAAGCTGTTTGTAAATTGAGTTAAATTCTTCAATATCAGTTTTTAATTCAGCAAAAGGAGAGTTGTTTTCAGCCTCTGGTGTATAATACATGGCTGGTTTTAAGTCATAAATGGTCTCATTACTATTATTGTAGGCTATAGCCTTTTCTTTTGTTAAATTGTAATGATTTTGGATTAACTGAACTTTAATAGTTTCCAGTTTATTATTCAAATCATCAGCTTTTGAGCATAATTCTAGTACTGCCTCATTTGTAGTTTTGTTTCTAAGTTGGGCATTGTATTCCCCAAAAAAGCTTGTTGAAGTTCGGAATGATTTGTCCTGAAGGTTTATATCGTCTAATGAAGCCTTTTTGTCAGGGAAACTCAGCAAGAAATTAAAAACGATGAAATAAATAAAGGCAATGATTGCAAACAAAAAATCAACTCTGGGTTTTTCCGATTTTCGCACCTCTGTAATATAAAAAAGAGGCATAAATACCACCACCAAGGCAACACTTCCAAAAGTTAACAATGCCAGTGCTCCCGGCCAGTGCATGATTTTAAAAAACATTCCGGTAAGGATGATTATGATTGACAACAAGCCAGTTAAGAATGTGGCTTTGTTAATCTTAAGTTTTTTTATTCTCATGGCAATAATAAGCGGAATGAGAATGTAGGCAATCAATATTATTCCTCCAAAAAATAGTGGTCCGGCTCCTGGCCAGTGCATAATTTTAAATAAAATCCCACCCATGAATGTTATTCCACTAAAAAAGGCGGTTACATAAATTGCAACTTGCTTTTTTTCGTTCAATTCTCTATACATAATGTATAAAAGAGTAGGAAAAAATACTGCAACTATAAATGCAAAGCTTAAGATGAGCAAGGGGCCAGCAAAAGGCAGTGCATGATTTTAAATAGAGCTCCAAAAGCCATTAAGGCAAGGGAGATCACTCCAATTGTTTTCATTGAGTTTTTCATAATTCTGTAATTTTTATCAATTAACATTAAGGTATCCTTTTGGATGTGCCGTAACCCCTTAATGCCGAACTCCTTTTTTACCTGTTCATAGGCCTGTGAAAAAGAAATCCCCTGATTCATGCGTTCTTCAACGTCGCAACAAACATGATCGACTAAATCAATCATCAAATGTGAATAATTAATCCCTTCATTTTCCACATCTTTAGTTACAATGGTAACCTGTTCGTCGGTTAGCAAATACATGGCTCAAAACCAGCTTGAGGGTTCAACAGAATTTTAATGGTTTGGATAAACTCTTCCAGCTCTTTAATCCGCTCTTTTGCACTATCATTGCCTGTTTTGGTGAGTTTGTAATAAATCCGGTTGCGGTTGTTCACCACTTCCGATTCAGTCACTACAGCACCTTCTTTTTCAAGTTTGTGCAAAATTGGGTACAAAGCACCGTAGGTGAGCTTAATTTTCCCTTCCGAAAGCTCTTCTACTTTTTGGGTTATTTCGTAACCATACATTCTGTTGTTTTCGGCCAATAGTTTAAAAACTATTGATTTCAACGACCCTTTTACTAATTCTTTTGGTATCATAATATAACAGTATTACGATTATTAATAGTACAAATATATAATAGAAACTTATATATACCAAATTTATGATATAATTTTTTAAAGATAGAAATGAGATAAAATCGGATGGTTTTGTATTGTGCTGTTTATCAGTTGTTTCAGTTTTTCTCTGATGAATTGTTTTGCGACTGTTATCCTTTTTGTTCTTTTTGAGCTGGTGTCGATAGAGTATATCATACTGATTTATTTCTTTTTAATAAGTATTTTACTAAATATTTTATAACTTTACTGAATTGTAATCAACCGCAACGGTTTAGTCAATTCTTTATTGTTGATGAAAATTTGTATAAAATGGATAAAAAGTACATACAAATAAGTGATTTAGTTCGTAAAGAACCAGATTATAAATATGAAGGCAAGCTTGATTGGGAAACATTAAAAAAAGTCATCGTCACAGTTGAAGATTTGACCAAAACATTAAGTTCCGATCGTGCTTTTCAGCAAAAAGCGTTTCATGCATTGGTAGAAATGCTCCAAAATTGCTACCGTTACAGGGTGCCTGACACACCTGTTGACTTGTTTGTAAAGTCTGATAATGGCAAAATGTACATTTTAGCCAAAAATGCCGTAGGTACAGAAGAAATGAAAAGCCTAAATTACCTGATAGAAATTATTAATAGCCTCAATTATGATGAATTGAAGGAAATACAGATGGAACAGTTGAAAACAGGTAAAATTGAGCCCCAATTTAAAAAATACAACGGAATGATGTCCATCCGCCGAAGAACCAACCATAAATTGCTTACCAATTTTTCAAGGCACGAGGATTATGGGTTAATGTTTACAATTATTGCTACAATTGAAATTGAATAAAGCTCTGAAATAAAACTGGCAGAGTAAGTCAGTTTGGTGAAGACTAGTGTCACGTCAGTGCTATTTTGGCAGTACAAAAACCGCTAAGCTGATAGTTGCAACCGTTATTTAAGATGTGATTTAACACTAGCATATTGTTTTTTCTTTTCTTATTTTATTGGTATTTTTGGTAAAACCTTTAGTTATAATAAAAAAAACCAAACCTACCAATGATTAAACATTCTATAGATGAAAATAACATTCTACATGTTGATTTTTCCGGCGAGATTGACTTTTCTGCCATAGCAAAGTGGCTGGCAGAGTTTTCCGAAATACCAAACCTGTCATCCAACTTATACCTTATATATGATCTAAGAAATGCTAATTTAAAGCTGGATCCCGTAAACCTTTTAAAAATTGCTGAAAGAACAGATGAAGCAACTCAGAAATATGAATACATCCGTACAGCATTTTTAATAAATGGGGCAAGACTTAAGGAATACGGATCCATGTTTGAGTTTCTGCGTTCCGACCGAAGGACTATTCGAAAAGCTTATTCTGAGTTTGGTGCAGCTTATAAATGGCTGCTCGAAGAGCAAGAAAAACTATTTGATAGTTATCCCGAAGATTAATTTTGTTTGGCATAACTGCCAGTTATTTGTTTATGATTTTTAATAAACTTGCATTTATGTCGAAATTTATCATACCCATTACCTTCGTAAATTGATATCTTTGTTATTGGTTTTATGTGAAGCATCTATTTTGATGCTTTGGTATAGTAATATTGAATTTTAATATTCTGTTTATGAGAAAGTTAATAGAGTGTGTTCCTAATTTTAGCGAGGGGAACGATATGTCAATTATTGAGCAAATTACCGATGAAATAGAATCCATTGAAGGTGTGCGCTTGCTGGATGTAGATCCTGGGAAAGCCACCAACAGGACTGTAGTAACTTTTGTTGGTACACCGGATGAGGTGGTTGAAGCTGCATTTTTGGCTATTAAAAAAGCTTCTGAGTTGATTGATATGAGCAAGCACCATGGTGAGCACCCAAGGTTTGGGGCAACAGATGTATGCCCGCTGGTGCCAATTGCCAATATTAGTATGGAGGAAACTGTTGAGTATGCAAGAAAACTGGCAAAAAGAGTAGGAGAAGAGCTTCGTATTCCAATATATTGTTACGAGTTTGCAGCATTTGAAGAAAAAAGAAAAAATCTGGCCTATTGCCGTTCCGGCGAATACGAAGGATTAAAAGAAAAGTTGTCCAAACCAGAGTGGAAACCCGATTTTGGCCCGGCAGAGCTTAATATTGCTGCTGGTGCAACTGCAATAAGTGCCAGAAACTTTTTAGTAGCTTACAATGTAAACTTAAATACCACTTCAACACGCAGGGCCAATGCCATTGCTTTTGATATTAGGGAAGCAGGCAGGATAAAACGCGAGGGGAACCCAATTACCGGCAAAGTGGTCAAGGATGCCGAAGGGAATCCGGTCCGGGAACCTGGTAGTTTAAAAAAGACCAAGGCAATTGGCTGGTTTATAAAGGAATACGGAGTTGCACAAATCTCCATCAACTTAACTGATATAACTGTAACCTCAATTTATCAGGCCTTTGATGAAGCTGCTGAAAAAGCAAGAGAAAGAGGTATCCGTGTAACAGGTTCGGAATTAGTTGGGCTGGTTCCATTGCAGGCAATGTTAGATGCAGGTAAGCACTATTTAAAAAAGCAAAACCGATCATTAGGTGTTTCTGAGGAAGAAATCATCCATATTGCCATAAAATCAATGGGACTTGATGAATTAAAGCCCTTTAACCCAAAGGAGAGAATCATTGAGTATTTGCTTGAAGATGAGTCTAATGACAAGTTGATAGGTATGAACCTGCGTGAGTTTGCCAATGAAACAGCATCAGAATCAATGGCACCAGGAGGTGGTTCAATATCAGCATACATGGGTGCTTTAGGAGTATCCCTGGCAGGAATGGTAGCCAACCTTTCCGCCCATAAACGGGGTTGGGATGATAGATGGGAGGAATTCTCAGAATGGGCAATAAAAGCACAAAATTTAAAAGATGAGTTGCTAAAAATGGTGGACGAGGACACCAAGGCTTTTAATGGAATTATGGCTGCTTATGGTTTGCCAAAATCAACAGACGAAGAAAAAGCTGCCAGGCAGCAGACCATTCAAGCTGCAACAAAAAATGCCATTGAAGTGCCTTTTAAAGTAATGAAATTGGCATATGAATCCATGTCGGTTTGTAAGGCAATGGTTGATATTGGCAACCCTAATTCAGTAACCGATGCTGGTGTTGGTGCATTAGCTGCCCGCTCGGCGGTGATGGGGGCATTTTTGAATGTGAAGATTAATACTGGAGATTTAGAAGACAAGGAATATGTGGAGAACATTTTAGAAAAAGGAGAAAATATCCAGGATAAAGCAATGAATGAAGAGCGTGAAATATTAGAATTGGTGAATAAGAAAATATAATTTACCAAATAATTACTATTGTTTAATTATTTATTGTAAATGCCGGCTTTAGTCGGCTTTTTTTGTGTAGGCTATATCAGTAGGCGTTGTTTTTTTGGTAAGAAATCACTGGCTTTAACATAATTTAACAAAGTTGACTGTTTTTAATTTAATTATTAAGAAATGAATAATAGGGGTGGGTTAAAATATTTTCTTTTTTATTTCCTATATGCCCAAAATAGATGGCTTTATTGTGGTGAAAATTCATTTTTTTAGAGTTTGCTATAAGAAAAAAGCGATGTCAACGCAACCATTTTAATAAATTCATTATCATAATTATATGTTAAACAACCAAAAATAAACATAGTTAAATATTTTGGCTGGATGTTTAATTTTTGTAATTTTGGTCTGTTATTTTATAAGTTATTTTATAATTGTTAACCTAAATTTTGTTATTTATGAAAAAAGTGTTATTACTTTTTGCATGCTTAAGTTTTTTAAGTATGCAGGTATTTGCACAGCGTACTGTAACAGGTACTGTCACCAGTGCAGACGATGGAATGGGTCTGCCGGGTGTTTCTGTGATTGTAAAAGGTACTTCAAAAGGAACAATTACCGATGTTGATGGTAAATATTCTCTTGAAGTTCCAGCTGATGCCAATACTTTGGTTTTCCAGTTTATGGGGATGGAGACCCTCGAAGTGGAGGTTGCAGGGGATGTTGTTAATGCATCAATGAAGAGTAGTGATATTGCTCTTGACGATGTGGTTGTTACAGCGCTTGGTGTGACTAGAGATAAAAAAGCTCTTGGTTACTCTGTGCAGGATGTTTCTGCAGATGAAATAAAGAATTCTGCAAGTGATAATATGCTGAATTCCTTAAATGGTAAGGTGGCAGGTGTAAATATTACAAGTAGCCAGGGGACTGCTGGTGCTTCATCTTTTATTGAAATAAGGGGAGCTTCTTCCATAACAGGAAATAATCAGCCTTTATTTGTAGTAGACGGTATGCCTATTAATAACGAAGTAGGTCAAGATGCTTATCATACTTATGATACAGATGGGGTTACGGAGTCAAACAGAGCAATTGATATTAACCCTGATGATATTGAGTCAATAAGTATTCTTAAAGGTGGTGCTGCAACTGCTTTGTATGGTCTTCGTGCTGCAAATGGTGTTGTTATGATTACTACTAAAAAAGGAAAGAACCACAAAGGAAGTAAAGTGAAAGTTAACTTTAAATCTACAGTTACAATAGGGAAAGTTTCTCAGCTTCCTGAGCTTCAAACAAAATATGCTCAAGGTTCTATGATTTATGCCGGACTGCTAGGAAGACCAAATGGTATTTGGGATCCTGATGCTGGACATTATAATGCGGTTTCTTGGGGGCCTGAAATCTCTACATTAAGCTATACAACTGATCCTAACTATTTACCATCTAATGATTATGCTGATGGTCCATCAACTCCGATGGATGAATATATCCAGAAATGGGATCCAAATGGAAGAATTGTGCCAAGCAATCATCCTTCAGCTAATGGAAATCCAGTAAATGCATATGATCCTTTTGATTATTTTCAATCATCATTATCATTAAAGAATCATATCGATGTTTCTGGTGGCAATGAAGTTAGTACATATTATGCATCGGTTTCTCATGAAAATAATGAGTCAGTTGTTCCAGGTAGTGAATTTACAAAGACTTCTATGAAACTTTCTGCAACATACAAGTTATTGCCCAATCTTGATCTTGGTACAGATGTCCTTTATGTTAATTCAGGTGGGAAAAGGATACAATCAGGCTCGAATACTTCTGGTGTAATGTTAGGGCTTTTAAGAACTCCACCGACCTTTGATAATTCATATGGTTATGTATTTGAAGATGGAACTCAGCGTACTTTTAGAAATGGCGCTGGCTATGATAACCCGTACTGGATCTCTAATAAAATTGGCTATGAAGATAATACGAATAGAATGATTGGAAATATCAATCTTGACTACCAAATTAATGATTGGTTGCGGTTAACTTATAGGGCTGGAATTGACTGGTTCTTTAAAGATATTGATGAGTATTTCTCTAAAAATTCGAATGCATATAGTAGTGGTTACAGAAAAAGAGTAGCGTCATTCAATAAGGAATTTAATGCGGATCTTTTACTTAATGTGAACAAAACATTTTCAGACTTCAGTGTTAATGCATCGTTAGGTCATAATATGTATCAGAGGAAGTATCATGACCAAGCCTCTATCGCAAATGATTTAATCGTTTCAGAATTTTATAATATGGTTAACACATCTGATAATAGAGGTTTTGAGGGGAATTATCAAAAAAGGACTGCAGCTATATTTGGTGATATTGGTTTATCATACAAATCAATGATTTTTCTTAATTTAACAGGTAGAAATGAATGGTCTACTACAATGCCAGAAGGAAAAAACTCCTTCTTCTACCCCTCAGTCAGTATGGGCTTTGTGTTTACGGAGTTAATGCCAAGCAGTAATATTTTTAACTTCGGTAAAGTAAGAGCTTCTTATGCGCGTATTGCTAATGACGGTCCAGCATACAGAACAACGACTTATTGGTTTGGTGGTTCTACATTTGATGGATGGACAACAGATGGGGCGCAATTCCCATTTGATGGAACCCCAGGATACACCTATGGCGATGTGAAAGGAAATAATGAAATTAAACCAGAAACTTTAACAAATGTTGAATTTGGAGCCGAATTAAGGTTTTTTAATAATAGACTTTACGCTGATGTAGCATACTTTGTTAATAAAAATACAGATCTACTTTTATTTGTTCCTGTGGCGCCATCCAATGGGTACGATTCATTTTATTTAAATGCAGGTGAAATGGAGACAAAAGGATGGGAGATTCTAATTGGTGGAACCCCTGTAAAAACAGATGATTTTTCATGGGATATTGTGGTAAACTTCTCTAATCCTTGGACAGAAGTTCTAAAATTAGCTGAAGGAGTTGAAAGTGTTAGTTTAGGTGGATTTACTGAACCTCAGGTTAGAGCTGTTGCAGGGTACCCTTATCGAACAATTTTCGCACTTGATTGGGAAAAAGATGAAAATGGAAATGTTGTAATAAATGACGATCCTGATGACGGTTACATGGATGGTTTCCCGATGGGTAGTGATCAAATGACACCTAGCGGAGATGTTCAGGCAAAATGGAAGATGGGAATAACTAATACCATTTCATTTAAAGGTTTTACCTTATCGGCTTTATTAGAGATAAAGAAAGGCGGTTCAATGTGGAATGGCACTAAAGGAGCTTTGTATTATTTTGGAACGGCTAAAGACACTGAATCAAGGGGAGAAGAACGTGTTTGGCAAGGTGTTCTAGGTCATTATAATAATGCTGGAGAGCTTGTACATTGGGAAGGTGGAGTTGAAGTTGCTGGATCAGGTGGTACAAATGCGCAGTCTGTAGTAGTTGATGAAGATTGGTATTGGTGGAGTGGTGAAGGTAGTTCTTTTACTGGGCCTAGTGCCCCATTTATTGAGGATACTGATTGGGTAAGGCTTCGTGAAGTATCTTTACAGTATTCATTCCCTAAATCAATTATAGGTAATAAAATTATTTCATCACTGGATTTGTACTTTACTGGTACTAATTTATTTCTAGATACACCTTATACTGGTGTTGATCCTGAAACAAGTCTTACTGGTGCACTTAATAGCCAGGGGTTTGATTACTTTAATATGCCAGGTATGAAAACATATACTTTTGGCGTTAGAGTTGGGTTTTAATGAATAAAAACTAAAATTATGAAAAAAAATATAACAATTAAGCTTTTGTCCTTATTTGTAATGGTGATCTCAGTTTCGTTTCTATTTTCATCATGCGAGAGCTGGATAGATCCTGATATAAATATAAATCCGGATGCACCTTCGGATGTTTCTGTTGAACTTATTTTACCTAGTGTTCAGGTTTCTTTAGGTTATACCTTCGGTGGTGCTAATTTTGCCGCTTATGGTGCTATTTGGACGCAACACATACGGGGAGCTGACAGGCAATTTGTTGCAATTAATAACTATAATATGACAAATGCTGATGTAAATAATCCTTGGAATAATATGTACAATGGGTTCTTAATGGATTGTCATTTGATGATTCAAAAAGCTGAGGAACCAGGGAAAGAATCACCACATTTTGCTGGTGTTGGTAAAATATTGATGGCATATAGTTTAGGTACTGCTACTGATGTTTTTGGTAGTTTGCCATACAATGATGCATTTCAAGGAAGTGATAATATGACACCTGCTTTTCAGACCCAAGAGGAAATTTACACTATAGTAAATACTCTTTTAACAGAAGCAATTAGTGATCTTCAGGAAACTGAAAATCTTGTTGAGTTAGAAAATGATTTAATTTATGGTGGTGATGCAGGTGCTTGGATCCGAGCAGCATATTCGTTAAGAGCCAGATATGCAATGCATCTTGTTGAGTTAGGAGGTGTGAACTATACTAATGTTTTGGCAGATCTTGGTAATGGTATTAGCAGCGAAGCTGAATCTTTTAATCAACCATTTTATAATGTAGCAACTGAGAATAATCCTATGTCTCAGTTTTTAGATGACAGAGACGGGTATATTGATGATAATACATTTTTTCAGGATATGTTAGCAAATGAAAGTGATCCAAGGGCAGCCGTTTTAACATATGATGGATATTGGGCTGAAACCGACAGAGAAGTACGTTTTATTGATTACGGTGAAGTGTTGTTTTTGATGGCTGAAGCACAATATAGAGATGAAGACGAACCTGCTGCAATTAATACTCTTGGGCAAGCTGTAACAGCTTCTTTGACAAAATATGGAGTGTTTGATGCAGCTTGGTATACAACTTATGAAACAAATATTAGTAGCCTAACAGGAACTGATCTTTTAGAGGAAATTATGACACAAAAGTACATTCATATGATGTATAACATTGAGTCATTCACTGATTATAGAAGAACTGGTTACCCTGTGCTTACCCCAACTCAAGGATCTCAAGTAGCAAGTAGTTTTGTTTATCCTCAGGATGAGGTTGATTATAATCCTAATACGCCAACTACAACAATATTTTCAAAAGTTTGGTGGGATAAATAAAAATAGAAAACAAATAAATTTAAATAAAAAAGGCTGAATCAAAACTTGATTCAGCCTTTTTTATTTAGGTGTTGTAAAAAAAAGCAACCTTTTCCAACCATTCCTCATCCTTAAATTGTTAACATTCCTTAAAAAGATTTAAATTTTATTGATTTAGATTCATTTTAAATTATTATTTTTGAGTGTTTTTTGTATTTATTTTTTAACCTAAATTTATAGTTTATGAGAAGAATTATGTTCTTGCTTGTAGCCACGCTTATTGGTTTACAGGCATTTGCTCAAACTACTATCTCAGGTACGGTAACTGATGTGAATGGGGAGCCGGTACCTGGAGCTAATGTTAGGGCCAAGGGCTATTCAGATGTTGGAACAATTACTGACCTGAATGGTGCGTATTCATTGAATGTGCCAACAGAAGCTACTACTTTATTAGTGTCTTTTGTTGGAATGAAAGCTTTAGAGGTAGAAATTGCAGGCCAAACCAAAATCAATATTTCACTTGAAAATGAAGATGTTGGTATTGATGAGGTAATTATTACTGCTTATGGTACTCAAAAGAAAGGCTCAATTTCAGGTGCAATAGAAGTTGTAAAATCTGATAGGTTGGATCAGGTTCCTTCTAACAGCTTTGAGAAAATGTTACAGGGAAATGTATCTGGACTTCAAGTGGTGTCAAATTCAGGTCAGCCTGGGAGTGCCTCAGATGTTAGGATTCGTGGGATTTCTTCAATTACAGCAGGCAATTCGCCACTTTATGTGATTGATGGTGTGCCAATGATTTCAGGGACATTATCTCGAATAGATGATGATCATAACCTGACATCTGCATTATCGAGTATTAATGCGAATGATATTGAATCAATAACTGTTTTAAAAGATGCTTCTAGTGCTGCGCTTTATGGCTCAAGGGCTGCAAATGGAGTTATCCTGATTACAACAAAATCAGGAAAGGATGGGAAAACAAAATTTAATTTTAGATCATCCTTTGGTTTATCTTCACCAACAACAAATAATTTCGAAGTACTAAATGCTACAGAGTTTTCTAATTTGGTAAAAGAAGGTGCAATTAATGCTGGGATGACACCTGAGGAAGCATTGGAGTATGCGGGTACGGATGAAGTTAATACCAATTGGAAAAATGAAGCCTTTAAAGACGATGCAATTTATCAAAATTATGAATTACAAGTGAATGGTGGAACAAAGAAAACGAGGTTTTTTATTTCTGGACAATATGTTGACAAAGAAGGTATAGCAATTGGCAGTTATCAGGAAAGAATCTCTGCTCGTTTCAATATCGACCATGAAGCTTCAGATAAACTTAAACTAGGACTAAGGTTTGCTCCATCTTATTCTAAATCTGGTGTTCCTTTAACAAGTTCTGCATATTTTATTAGTCCGGTTGTTGGGGCATATCTTTCTCGTCCAAATGTGCCAGCGCGTAATTCTGATGGTACTGCATATTTTGATGAGGCTGGACCTACAGGAGGCGCAAACTTTCTTGGAGTTGATGACTGGAATGACTCAGAAATTAAATCTTTACGTCTGCTAGGTAACTCCTATATGTCGTATGAAATAATTCCAGGATTGATGGCTGAAACTAAAATAGGTGTAGATATTGCTGATATCCTTGAGAAATATTGGAATTCAATGTTAAATCCTGGAAATACTGCTGAAGGTAAAGGTCGAGGGACGAGAAATCAAACAAGACAAATTAATTGGACATGGACAAATAAATTGACCTATTCAAAAACTTTTGCAGATGTTCATAATTTTGATGTCTTACTAGCTCAAGAGTTACAATCTTCAACTTATACTGAAATTTCTGCAGCTGTTGAGGATTTTCCAAATGACAACCTGCGAGAATTAGCTTCTGGTGCAACACCGGTTACAGCTGATTCAAGGGCATCTGACTATTCGTATGAGTCTTTTTTTACAAGACTTGGCTATAATTTCCAGGAAAAATATTATGTAACCGTCAGTTATCGAAGAGATGGTTCTTCAAGATTTGGTTCTTCGAATAAATGGGCAAATTTTTGGTCAATTGGAGGAACATGGAGGTTTTCTGAAGAAAATTTCATGAGTGGTATAAGTTTTATTGATAATGGTAAAATACGTGTAAGTTATGGATTAGTTGGTAATTCTGCTATTGGGAATTATGATTGGCAAGGACTCTATGATTATGGATATAATTATTTAGGTAGTCCAGGAAGTGCTCCATTGCAGGTTGAAAATCCTGATCTTACATGGGAAACCACAGCTGATTTTAATGCAGGGTTAGATATTGATTTTCTGGGAAGGTTTAGGTTTTCGATAGAAGCATATAAACGAATAACTACAGACTTATTATTAGATGTACCTATTTCTTCAACTTCTGGTTTTACAACTGCTCTTCGAAATGTAGGTTCTATGGCTAACCAGGGAGCTGAATGGTCATTAGGTGCTGATATTTTAATGAATGAGTTTAAATGGTCGGTTGATGTTAAAATGACAATAAATAGGAATGAAGTACTTGAGCTTTATAAACATGATGACATAATAGATGGTACAAAAATCAGAAGGGAAGGTGAAGCTTATCAAACATTCTATTTACAAAGGTGGGCTGGTGTAAACCCTGCAAATGGCACTGCACTTTGGTTTGATGAAGATGGAAATGTAACTGATAATTATTCAGAAGCTAGTCGAGAAATTGTTGGAAATGCTGATCCAGATTTCTATGGTGGGTTTACTAATAACTTTAGTTACAAAGGTTTCTCATTAAGTGTGTTTTTCTCTTATAATTATGGTAATAAAATATTTAATAATACGAGCCGTATAACTAATTCTGATGGTGCTTTTGCCAATTTTAACCAAAGTAGGGATCAGCTGAATTACTGGAGAAAACCAGGTGATATAAGTGAAAACCCTTTGCGTATTAATGGTAATCCAACCCAGAGCAACCAGCAATCAACAAGGTGGCTTGAAGATGGATCTTATTTAAGGTTGAAAAACTTAACTTTTGCATACCAATTGCCTCAAGAACTGGTGTCTAAAGCAAAGATGTCAAGTGTGCAAGTTTATTTTAGAGGTGTGAATTTATGGACTATGACAAACTTTAAAGGATTTGATCCTGAACAAAATATCCAGGGTACCCATTGGTTTACTTATCCAAATGCCAGGACTTTTACATTGGGTATTGATATTGGTTTTTAATTTGATAAATAGACATAAAATAGAATATTATGAGAAACATAAAATATATTTTTTTAGTTCTTTTTACCGGAGTATTATTTTCTTCATGTGAGAAATTTCTGGAAAAAGAACCTTATGAGAACCTTTCAAAGGATGGAGCTATTAGTTCTATTAATGATGCTGAAGTTGCAGTTTTTGGTGCTTATAGTGGTATGCAAAGTGCAAACTACTATGGGAGGAATTTTGTAGTAACACCTGAGGTAGCTGCAGACAATGTAAAAGTTGCTCCTGAGAACTCAGGTAGATTTCTTGGAGAATATCAGTATTCAATAATACCTACTTCTGGAAACCCAACTAATTTATGGAACCTTTCGTATGCAATTATTGATAGAGTCAATAATGCAATTGAAAAGATTCCTGGCCTTACGGATGGTACATCTGCGGAGCGTAATGCTATTTTAGGTGAAGCATATGCAGTTAGAGGGCTGGTATATTTTGATCTAGTGAGGTATTTTGCACAACCATATAATCTTTCTGATAACTCAATTGCTGCTAATGCAAATGGTGTTGGTGGACATCTAGGTGTACCTTATGTAACTGTTTCTGAAATTGGGACGCCTGCCAGAAATACTGTTGCCGAAGTTTATGCTGGAATTATTTCTGATTTAAAAGAGGCTGAAACTTTAATGTCTGGAGCTGGTTCTACTTCCGGTCGATTATCAGCTATGGGGGCTAAAGCGTTGCTCGCTAAAGTTTATTTGTATATGGAAGATTGGGGAAACGCTGAGAATTATGCCTCCGAAGTAATAAATAGTGGGTATTATTCACTTTTGAGTAATGCTGATTATATTTCTAGTTGGGGGCAGGAATTCTCTACAGAATCTATTTTTTCAATTGGTATGAGTGTTATTGATTATCCATCTACTGATGCATTAGGGTATATATATCTAGAATCAGGATATGGAGATCTTATTGCTACTCAGGATTTAATGGACTTATTTGTTGATGGTGATGTTAGGCATTTTAATTCTGATAATACTGATGAAGATGGCGTTTCTGGATTATTTAAGGATGTAGGAGGTGTAGTTTATATTAATAAATTTCCAGGTAGAGATAATACTGATGGTTTAGATAATACACCAGTTTTAAGGTTATCTGAAATGTATTTAATTCGTGCAGAGGCAAGAGCTTCAAGTGGTAATGCAAGTGGTGCACAGGCCGATCTAAATCTCATTAGAAAAAGGTGCAATCCTGGAGCTGAAGATGTTATTGTTGCTGGAGACGCTCTAATTGACGAGATTATACATGAACGTAGATTAGAGCTTGCATTTGAAGGTAACAGATTATGGGATTTAACCAGGAGAAAGAAAAGTATACAAAGAACGGATTGTACACTATCAAATTGTACAACTTCTTATCCAAATGTATTATTTGCATATCCAATCC
This sequence comes from Bacteroidales bacterium, assembly GCA_050291445.1. Classification (GTDB taxonomy): domain Bacteria; phylum Bacteroidota; class Bacteroidia; order Bacteroidales; family NBLH01; genus NBLH01. Next base: position 21,917 of record JBNKJW010000301.1, read on the forward strand.
CTCAGCGTGAAATTGATGCAAATGAGAATATGGTTCAAAACAAGGGTTATAACTAGTAAAATTTGATAATATGAAAAATATAATAAAACTATTGTTTATTTTATCCTTGCTGATATCATTTACTGCTTGTGAAAAAGATAAACCTGATTTAAAATACAACGGAGAGAATTTTATATTCTTCAATGATGCTGCCGGATCTGTTCAAGAATCTGATGGTTTGATTTATAATGTAATTGTAAAATTAGCTGCTCCAGCACAATCTTCAAGTGTGACAGTTGATTTTGCTGTAGAAACGAATGCCATTGAAGGTGAAGATTATGAGTTACTTAATGAATCTAATACTTTGACATTTGAGGCTGGTTCATTTGAGGATACGATTAAAATAAGGTCAATTGATAATTTAGTTGAGGATGGAAGTAAGCTTATTACCATTAATTTGCAAAATGGTGGTGCCTTTAATTTAGGTTATCCTGGACCGGATGGGAACAATAGCATTTTTGCATTTACGATTATTGATGATGATTGTACGTTTGTAGCTGAGAATTTTGTAGGTGCACCTTCAGGAGTTGAGTTTTATCCTAATTCGGAGTTTAATACTGGCGTAACTTTTAAACTGATAACTTTTGATGGAGTAATTGCAGTTTATGAGGTTACAGGGATAATGAAATCTGTGTTTGATGGTTGGGGTGAAGCTGTTGACTCCGATCCTCCAAGTGGTGGAGATATCGTTTATTTTGTGTTTGATAATACAGATCCTTTAGCACCTGTGATTTCTATTTCAGAAGCATACGGCCAACCTGCCATTGTAAATGGTTCTAGAAACCTGTCTACTACTAATGGTGGAGCATGGATATATGATATTTACATGGATGACTCTAAAGTCTCTACCTTTTCTACTTGTGCCCTTACAGCAGAAATTTATTATATGATAAATGTTGCTGAACCTGGCAGCGATTATGGGGCAAATGCGTGTTATCTTAAGCTTGACTTTAATAATTAGTATAACAACTTGAAAAAAGTAAATTATGAAACGATTTAATATAAATATTTTGCTATTAACATTTGTGGTAGTTGCCCTTTTGTTAAATAGTTGTAAAAAAGATGATGATTGGGGTGGATCTGAGTACAAGAAATTTGTTCCTTCAAATCTTACTGATCCTGTGGTAACTAATATTGTTGATACAGGTTTTACAGTAACCTTTACGGCCCCTCAGGAAGGTTTTCTGCATCTGTACTTTGCAGTAGCTGGTACTGAAAGCCTTGATTCCTCAGATGTAATGAATGATTCTCAGGTTAGAATAGGTGCTAATGCGTCAGATGAGATTACATATACCTTTAAAAAAGAACCAGCAGATATTAATCCAGGTGATACTTATGATGTCTTTGCCGTATATGCATCCACATATGGTGCACTTTCTAAGGTTAATTTAACGCAGGTAAAGTTAACAGATAACAGATTGCCATATGTTGTTGGTGGAGCACCTGCTCATCAATCAACAGCAAGTTCGCTTACCGACTCTGTAGTGATTTATTTTAATGAACCTGTTGAATATGTGCCCGGTGTTGATATTACATTAGTAGGATATCGTTCTGGGGTTAATCAAGTTTTGACTGGAGATGATATCATTGTACGTGGAAATGAAGTGACATTGAGACATGAACCATTTCTTAACCATGATTTGATTATTGTTATAATGGATCCCGGTTCATTTGTTGATAGGGATGGTAATGTTTTTGAAGGGCTACCATTTCCTGCACATTATTTTGTAATGCCTGATTATCAGATAGAAGGTACATATTATGTAGCTTCTATGAATGAAATTGGCTTTGGTGATGGTGAAAAAGGAGGTTATACTGTTGAAATTGAGAATATAGGTACAACAGAGTCTGGTGAATATATTCTTCGGATTTATGGTGTCTGGTCAGCAGACTACATTGACGTTTATGTCGATCAAGAAGGCCAGTTAACAGTTCCTGAAATGTGGTTGTTTGATTTCGATTTTGGCGGTACGACTGGAGAATATCCAATTTACTGCTCTGGTAATGATCCTTTCGGAATTGGTGGAGGTTCTGGTTATATTCCCGGAAGTGTTGATTATATGACTGGTGAATTGCACTTTTTTGTTTATTTTTATTTCGAATTAGGGCAGTTTGGCTTCTATACAATGGATTTAGAACCAGGAGAAGGCCCTCCTGCTCTGTCGCCGGTGAATAAAAGTGTTGAAAGTATGCTAAAACATCGACAACTTAAGTAGATATTGAGGCTTTATCGTTTGTTTCATTAAGGAAAAACCTTTTAAAGTCTAGAAATAAAAACTGACAGTTAATTTTTTATAGAAAAAGCTGTCGAAATATTGATGGCTGACTACAAAAGTTATTCTTTGTGGTCAGCCTTTTTTATTAAAGTTTTTATCTTAAATTTAGTAATTAAAAATTAATAAAACTGAAATTTTACTTTTTTATAAAATTTTACATAAGGTATATGTGAATTATTGTAAGTTTGTATCCATATTATAATTATGAATGAGTTTAATTTTTAATAAAAGTATCCATTCAGAAGTTTAACTTATTAAAAAATGAAAAGAATAATTGTTATACTAATGCTGTTTAGTTATACAACTATATTGTTGTCACAAACATGGTTGAATAACTTGCAAAAGAAAGAAAAAAGAACCCTTACTTTACTTGATTATCAAAAAGCTTTTAATAAATATTGGGAGCCTTTTAACGTCAAAAATGGAAAATACCTAAATGAAAAGGGTAAGTTGGTTAAGGCTCCTGGCTGGAAACAGTTTAAGAGGTGGGAGTGGTACATGGAATCTCAGGTAAATCCTATTACAGGGGAGTTTCCGGGAACAAATGCTTTTATTGAGTTTGAGAAAACCATGAAAACTAATAGCTCTATGAAAGCTACTTCTGATAATTGGGTTTGTTTGGGACCAAATTCATCTACTGGTGGATATGCCGGAGTTGGCAGGATCAACTGTATTGCATTTCATCCTTCTAATAATAATATTTATTGGGTTGGTGCTCCTGCTGGAGGATTGTGGGTTACCACTGATAATGGTAGTACTTGGTCTTGCTTAACTGACAATAACAATGTCTTAGGGGTTAGTGATATTATAATTCCATCTGATTATGAGACCTCAAATACCATTTATATTGCAACTGGTGATAGAGATGGTTGGGACAATAGAAGTGTCGGAGTTCTTAAAAGTATGGATGGTGGTAATACATGGAATTCAACAGATCTAGCTTTTACTTTGCAGGATGGTCAAATGACAACAAAATTGTTGTTAGACCCAAATGATGATAATACTATAATTGCAGCAACCACCAGTGGCATATATAAAACTGTTGATGGTGGCGAAAATTTCACTTTGCTTTCAAGTAATTCATTTATTGATTTGGAGTATAAATCAGGAAGTTTTTCAACTCTATATGGATGTACTACAGGTGGAGATATATTTTATTCAATTAATGAAGGAGTAGATTGGATACAAGCATTGAGCATTTCAGGAGGCCAAAGGGTTGAACTTTCAGTAAGCCCTGATGAGCCAAGTTGGGTTTACGCAGTGATTGCAAATTCTTCAGATGGACTTTATGGTGTTTATAAATCTGAAGACTCTGGTATTTCATATACTCAAATATTTGATGGTAGCATTAGTGGTAGTAATTTATTAGGATGGTCATCTGATGGAACTGGGACTGATGGTCAAGGGTATTATGATTTGTCGATAGCAACTTCTCCTGTAGATGCAAATATTGTGTTGATCGGAGGCGTAAATACCTGGCGCTCTTTAAATGGAGGATCAACTTGGTCAATTGTTAATCACTGGTCTGGAGATGCTGTACAAGCTGTTCATGCCGATAAGCATAATCTAAAATTTAGACCAAATGGAGATCTTTTTGAAGTTAATGATGGAGGAGTTTATTTATCTTCATTAGATGGGAATTCAGGCTCATGGATTGATAAGACAAATGGAATGATAATTAGTCAAATGTATCGTTTAAGTGTTTCTCAGATTAATTCAGATGAGATAATAACCGGTCTTCAAGATAATGGCTCTAAATTATATTCTGGAAATAACTGGTACGATGTAAAAGGTGGTGATGGAATGGAATGTTTAATTGATTACACCAATGATGATGTGCAATATGCTACATATGTGCGTGGTCAGATAGACAGAACTCTTGATCATTGGATGTCAAGGGTTAATATTCAACCGGACGGAACTAGCGGAGCCTGGGTTTCGCCTTATATTATTCATCCTACAGAAAGCAGAACTTTGTTTGCTGGCTATTCTGATGTTTGGAAAACCACTGATAGAGGCAATAGCTGGAAAAAAATATCAGATATAAATACTGTGGACAAAATACGCTCAATGGCGATTTCTACTTCTAACCCTGAGGTGATTTATGTCGCTGATAGAACGCACCTCTGGAAAACCGAAAATGGAGGTGAAAGCTGGATTGATATTACTGGGACCTTACCTGGTAATGCAATAACATACATTGCCGTGAAAGGTGATGATGAGAATACGTTGTGGGTTACTTTTGGGGGATATGATTCAAACAGGGTTTACCAATCAGTTGATGGGGGAAGTACCTGGAACGACATTTCTTTAGGCTTACCAAATATACCCGTTAATACGATTGTATATAATAAATTAGAATCAACTGAAATTAATCTTTATGTTGGTACTGAAGTTGGGGTTTATTATAAACTTGGTTTAGCCGAGTGGGAGTTTTATGATACTGGTTTGCCTAAAGTTAAGGTTGATGAACTAGAGATGTTTTATGATTTACTAGTTCCCTCAAATAGTCGCTTAAGAGCTGCTACCTATGGCCGTGGATTATGGGAAACTCCATTGGAATTGTCTGGCAACTTTGCCCCATTTGTTAAAACCTCTGATGTTAATAATATTGATTTAACAACAGCAACATTAAATGGTGAAATTGTAGAGGACTACGGTTCTTCGATTTTAGAGAGTGGCTTTGTTTATAGTGCTACCCCTAATCCGAGAATTGATGAACCAGGAGTTGTTAAGATTGAAACTTCACCAACCGTTTCTTCTGGCACTTTTAATGCGAACATAACTGGTTTAACTCATTCTACAAGGTATTACTTTAGAGCGTATGCAATAAATTCTAATGGAATAAGTTATGGTAGTACATCAATTTTTAATACACAGTGTGGTAGCTTAGTTGATTTTCCATGGTTAGAGGATTTTGAGAGTGGAGATGTTTCTTTGTGCTGGGAAACAGTAAGTTCTTTAGATAATGAGATTAAGGTAACCTCGGATTATAATGTTACAACTAATGGGGAGTATTCTATTCGGTTTAGTTCCGAAAATTTCTCTTCAGATTATAACCAATACATTATTACACAGGCTATTGTTGTTGATTCAGATAATGCTAAATTTTCATTTTCGCATAGAAAATCAAGTATTGCTGATGAATCATTAGAGTGGGGCATATCTACTTCTAGTAATGGGATAACAGATTTTGTTTGGACAGAAGTTGATTTATATAATTGGAAATGGGATGAGGAAGTAATTGATTTATCTAATTATATCGGACAAACAATATACTTAGCATTTCATTACTATGGGGATAATATTCAATACGTATATATAGATGATGTTTCTATTTCTTGTTCTCTTCCGATTATCCTAACTCAGCCTGAGAATCTTACTATAAATGAAGGTAATGATGCAACTTTTGCTGTGGTTACTTCAGGAAGTAATTTAACTTATCAGTGGTATAAAGGGGGAGCATTAATTTCAGGGGCTACGGAAAGTTCATATATGATATCTAATGTTAGTGCATCAGATGATGCTGGGTATAGTTGTGTTGTGTCAAATGGTTGTTCTCAGCTTGAAACAAATATTGTGACTCTATCTGTAATAAATACCTCCTTAAATGAATTGCAAGAGAAAGGGATTAAAATATTTCCAAATCCTGTACAAGGTGCATTGAATGTGCTTTTTGATGAATTTAATGAGGGGGTTAGCCTAACTATAAGTGATTTGTCAGGTAAGAAAATTCTAAATAAGGTCATAAAGCAAAAGGAAAGTGCAATTGATTTAAGAGGAGTTTCCAAAGGCTTATATTTGCTAGAACTAAAAATTAAAAATGAAGTGATTGTGACGAAGATTATGGTGGAGTAGTAAAGTAGTTATATATATATACTGTAGTTTGAAAGATAGTCTGACTTTTTTGTCAGACTATCTTTTCATTAACGGTTTATTAATTATATGTATCCCGAAATTTTTGATTTGTGAGTTTTTTATAAGAGTATAGTTTGCTTTTTTTGGAATTATTGACTTTTTAGACAATATCCCATTAAATGTGTAAACAGAAAAAGTAGATTAATTCAATTTCAACCTGTCTTCAAAAATAATCAAAAATTGATTAATAATAATGCTCCAATTTCTTATTGGCTGCGTCCATTTTTTAGTTATCTCATTTACAGCCAAATAAGCTGATTTAAGAACAGCCTCATCAGTTGGGTACGAAAGTTTGTTTTTTGTATATTTTCTGATTCTACACTGAAATTTCTTTTTTACATGTATGAAAATTGATTTTCTTGTTAAAATGCAATCTCATAATACCGCTATCTTTATTATAAACAGCGCTATCCAGTTTGAGAAATGAAGAATCACTATGATCTTTTATTTCAAAGCAGTTAGAGAATGATAAGTAATTTAAATACATTTTCTTGTTGTACTCTTTATATTTAACAATAAGTTCATGAAATTTTCATTGTTTTCATATTGGAATTTGTAGATAGTGCCTCTAAGAAAACTTCCTAATTTTGATTTTTCTTATTCCAAGAACAAGGAGTAGAGGAATAAAAATGAGGTTATTTCTTTCTTAAATTAATTTACATGCAATAAATTCTAAAGTATGGGCATAATTATCCATTGTTTTTGATTTTTCCTTTGAATTTTAAGGAATAACCAACCTATGATACAAGCCTGTATTTCAGGCAATTAACCTTTTCTTCCTCGCGGTTTTTATCCAGTATGTATTTGCCAATTTTTTTCAGGTTGTAGGCACAAACACCCAATGCGATATAT
>JBNKJW010000302.1:0-14791 GCA_050291445.1 Bacteroidales bacterium
TAGGATGGCTATTAAAGATTATAACACCCCATTATTTAAAAAATATGACTCAAGGTTAAAAAAGGACGTAAAACAACTTCTTGAGCAACTTGTAAAAAGTTTTAATTATGAGTTGGAAAGTGCTAAACAAATTTCACTTTATGTTTTGGATAAGAACCTTCCGGCTAAGTTCTAATCTGGTCTCTGAGTTTTGCAATTTCCTTAGCATTTGGCTCAACTATTCCCTTCTCAGTTATAAGCCCTGTAATTAATTTGGCTGGTGTTACATCAAATGCAGGGTTAATTGCCCCGGAACCTGGCGAAGCAACCAGAATTTGTTCAATACTACCAGTATCAGTTGGGCCTTTTTGATAAAGTACTTCATCCTGGCTACGTTCTTCAATTGGTATTTGTTGGCCATTTTCGCAACTAAAATCAAATGTTGATAGTGGTGCAGCAACAAAAAATGGTATGTTGTAATAATTGGCAGCAATGGCTTTTTCAAGGGTGCCAATTTTGTTGGCTGCATCACCGTTGGCCGCTATCCGGTCAGCACCAACAATCACCATGTCAATTTTTCCTAAAGACATTAAGTGAGCACCAGCATTATCCGGTATAATTGCATGAGGAATGTTCTCATTTTTAAGCTCCCAGGCAGTTAATCTGGCACCCTGACTCCGTGGGCGGGTTTCATCTACATAAACAAAAATGTTTTTTCCTGATTTTTTAGCTAGGTAGATGGGTGCCAGTGCGGTACCATGGTCAACAAAGGCCAGCCAGCCAGCATTGCAATGCGTTTCAATTTGGTAACCATCCTTAATCAATTCATTGCCAAACTCACCAATTTTTCGACTGTCTGCTTTGTCTTTTTCAGCTACTTGAAATGCGGCTTTAATGGCTTCCTCTTTACTTTGTAAAGCTGCCTGATATACCTTTTCAGTTGCTGCAAACAGATTTCTGGCTGTTGGGCGGGTAGCTTCAATTTCCTTTTTTGCTTGTTGAATAAATTCAAGGTAGTTTGCTTTATCCGCTTCCAAAACTGCCTGAGCCATGGCAAATCCTGCTGCTGCTCCAATGGCTCCTGCACCTCTTATTATCATTGTTTTAATAGCATAGCAGCTATCTTTATAATTGTTGGCAGTATATATCTTGAACTCAAAAGGAAGGTAGTTTTGTTCAATCATATGAACTTTTTGTCCCTCCATCCAAATTGTTTCATAGTTTTTACTGTTTACTTGCATTTTTTTTAGTTTATTGTTTCTTTTTCCAATTTCAATCAATCTGATTTGAACCTTTGCTGCTTGTGATATCTTTATAATCAGGTATACCCTTTAGGAAAGTGTAGTTCATTTGTTCGTAGTCAATCTTACAAATATAGTTTTGCTTTCCATTACTCACCACTAAATAGTCAACTTTAAACTGAAGGTTGTATTTTGAAATTTGCTCAAAAACTTCCTGGGTAATTTTTACACTTTCGGCTTTGCACTCTATTATCATTCTGGCTTTTCCGGAATTATCATAAATTACAATATCAGCCCTGAAAAAAACATCTTTTCCTGCAAGTTGTTGTTCAACTCTAATAAGATTTTTGGGATATCCTTTTTCATTAATTAAATACACAAGCAAATTCTGGCGTACCCACTCTTCAGGGGTAAGTACCAGCTGTTTTTTCCTTACTACATCAATAATGTACTTTTTTCCCTCTTTCTCAGTTATTTTTAGTTCAATGTTTTTCAATCTGTTTGTATATCATGATTTAAATTAGGTAGTAAAAATAGAAAATAATCATTAATTTGTACTAATTTTGTTTGCCAAATCCAAACTAGCTGTTGTTTTAATGAACTGAACGCTAGCTTGTTATAAAATTAATCGAATGAAGTCGAAAGAAGAAATAGTTGAAAATTGGTTACCAAGATACACAGACAGACCCCTTGATCAATTTACACCTTATATTTTGCTGACAAACTTTCAAAATTATGTTGAAATGTTTGCAAAACACTTTGATGTGCCAGTTTTGGGACAAAATGGAAACATGCCAAATGCTTCGGCCAATGGAATAACAATTATCAATTTTGGAATGGGAAGCCCTAATGCTGCCACAGTTATGGATTTATTAAGTGCCATACATCCGGAAGCGGTACTTTTTCTGGGAAAGTGCGGAGGTTTGAAGAAAAAAAATAAAGTGGGAGATTTAATTATCCCAATTGCAGCAATTAGGAGCGAAGGTACATCAAACGACTATTTACCACCAGAGATTCCATCTCTTCCTGCTTTTAATTTGCAGCGGGCCGTTTCATCCACCATTCGAAACCACAAAAGAGATTATTGGACCGGTACTGTGTTTACTACCAATAAAAGGGTCTGGGAATACGATGAACGTTTTAAAAAATACCTTGTAAAGACCCGATCAATGGCCATTGATATGGAAACTGCTACAATTTTTACGGTTGGTTTTGTGAACGAGATACCTACAGGGGCATTGTTATTGGTGTCTGATCAACCAATGATTTCTGATGGGGTTAAAACTGCCGCAAGCGACAAAGCTGTTACAAACCTTTATGTAGAGGAACATCTGCAAATTGGTATTGAATCGCTATCGGAAATTAAGGAAGGTGGAAAATCAGTAAAACATCTGAAGTTTTAAGTAAAAAAAATGTTTTTATCAGTCGTGATAATATAGTTTTGTGGTGAATCAGTGAAATCTTTGTGTATCTCTGTGCAACCTTCGTGTAACTCTGTGTAATAAAAGAAAAAAATGACTTTTGAACAAATAATGACCGACCTAAAGAATAAGATTTATAAACCTATTTATTTTTTAATGGGAGAGGAGTCGTTTTACATTGATAAAATTACTGATTATATTGAAAATAATGTGCTTGCTGATGCCGAAAAGGCTTTTAATCAGACAATTGTGTACGGGCGCGATACAGATGCTTTGGCTATTGATAATATCTCAAAGCGCTATCCGATGATGGCCAGCCACCAGGTTGTAATAGTAAAAGAAGCTCAAAATTTAAAAGATATCGATAAACTTCAGTATTATGCGAGTAGGCCTTTAGAGTCAACAATTTTAGTCATTAATTACAAATACAAAACTTTAGATAAACGAAAAAAAGTATACAAAGAAATTCAGTCGAATGGTATTGTTTTCGAATCAAAAAAGCTTTACGAGAACCAGGTACCAGACTGGATTAACAAATATCTTAAAATCCAGGGGTATACTATAGATCCTGTTGCTTCTACCTTGCTTACCGAGTTTTTAGGAACCAATTTGAGTAAAGTTTCAAATGAGTTGGATAAATTGATCATTTCTATGCCAAAGGGCTCAAAAATTAGCCCAAAAGATATTGAAGAAAACATAGGAATAAGCAAGGACTACAATAATTTTGAGCTACAAAATGCTTTGGTTAAAAAAGACGTGGTAAAAGCCAATCAAATCATCAATTATTTTGATAAAAACCAGCGAGAAAACCCGATTATTTTAACCATCAGTTCTCTTTTTACTTTTTTTAAACGTTTGTTAATTTATCATTTTTTAAAAGATAAAAACCCCAGAAGTGTAGCTTCCTCGCTTGGAATTAACCCTTATTTTGTAAAAGACTACCAGTTGGCCGCTAAACGTTATAATCCAAAAAAAACAGTGGCTGTTATTTCGTGGTTGCGGGATTATGATATGAAGTCGAAGGGTTACAATAATGCAAGTGCCGGGCCGGGCGATTTGTTAAAAGAGCTTATTTTTAAGATTATTCATTAGTATTTTTTCTAAAGAGTATTTTAAAAAAAAGTTATTTAGAATTAGTCTAAATAACTTTTTTTATTTATTTTTGTAATACACTAAAAACAAGGTGTAACTCTAATAAAAATTTTAAATTAACTTAGTAAACATGAAAACAGGTATTTTTTATGGCTTCAGCTCAGGAAAAACACAAGCAGTTGGAGAAAGAATAGTAACTGAATTTGGAGATGGCATTGAAATAAATGATATAGAGGAAATTGAGGCCTCAAAATTTTCGGAATATGATTTAATAATAATTGGTGTTTCAACCTGGTATGATGGAGGTTTACCTGACTATTGGGAGGATTTTTTGCCCGAACTGGAAGAAGCTGGTCTTAGTAGCAAAAAAGTAGCCATTTTTGGTTTAGGCAACCAGCAGGGATATCCCGAGAACTTTGGTGATGCCATTGCAGTTTTAGCCGATGTTTTAGAGCCCAAGGGAGCAAAGTTAATAGGTTTTACTTCAACAGATGGCTATGATTTTGAGGCATCAAAATCAATTCGTGATGGAAAATTCATGGGGCTGGTAATTGATGAAGAAAGCCAACCAGGGTTAACTGTTAACAGGGTTAAAAACTGGGTAGCTCAGATAAAAAAAGAATTTACAGCATAGTTTTCATAATTTTGTTTTCTAATTATAATTTTAGTTTTTGATCTGATAATTTTTCGATAGTTAATTATTGAACCTTAAAGACATTCATTTGCCTTTAAGGTTTTTTTATTTTTGTTAAGTCAAAACTAATATTGCTGTGCTTCGGCCAGTGTTTGGAATACTAATCAGCTTATTTTTAACAGCATGAATAGAGGAATCAAGGCTTTATTAATTTGGGGTTTTTTATGGTTTAATATCCCTATAGCTATTTCTCAACAATTCATAAAACTTCAGGGAAAAATAGTTGATGGACAAACTACTTTACCCTTGCCCTATACAAATATTGGATTGACAAATAGTAGTTATGGCACTATTTCAAATCAGAAGGGAGAGTTTCAACTGGTTGTTCCATCAGTTTTAATTAATGAAAAGTTAGTGTTTCAATTTTTGGGTTATAAAACTGTGAAAATTCCTGTTAATGAATGCATTGAAAAAAAACTCAGTATAAAACTGTCAGTATTGCCTGTTGATTTGAAAACGGTGAATGTAAAATACAGAAGCCCGCAGGATTTAATAATTGCTGCGTTAAATGCTGTTTCTTCAAATTTTTTAGATGCTCCTGTAACGCTGACTTCATTCTACAAAGAAGAGATAAGGGAAAACAATGAGAAAATCCAATTTATTGAAGCTGTAATGCAGATATATAAGGGTACTTATAGCAATGGAAGAGATAAGGACAGAATTAAAATTGTAAAGGCCAGGGAGCAGGCAAATCTTAAATCATCTGTTTTTTTTAAGTATTTATATTTTGCTGATGGTCCGTATGAAGCCTTAGCGCTTGATGTTGCAAAATATCCTAAGCACTTTATTAAAATAGTACATAACACAAAAAATTTCTTAAACCCAAAGCACTTTCGTCACTATTTGTATGATTTTAAAGAAGTTGTTTGTAATAAAGGTGTTGATAATCAATTTGTTATTACTTTTAAGCCCAAATCTAAAAAAGCTTTGCTACAGGGTAAGGTTATTCTTGATAAGGAAAGCCTTGCGTTTTTATCAATTGAGTTTTGGGTGCCCAAAACCAAGGTTGCAAATGCCCGGCTTATTAATTATGAGAACGAAAAATACATAAACAGTGAAGGTTTTTATACAAAGGCATTAAATTATCATTGCAAAGCAAATTTTGAAAAATTTAATAACAGGTTTGTGATTAAAAACTCCCAAATTGCTTATGACTTTCAGTTTATTAATGCGGCTAATAACCAAATTTATGAGATTTCAAATTCAATTGAGTTTGTAGTAACCAAAATTGATGATAAAAACGTTGAAAAATTCAAAGCTTTAAAATCTGTCTGGCGAAATGTTTCACTCAGCAAGCAGCTTGGAACCTATGACCCCGAGTTTTGGGAAAACTACAATGTGATTAAAGGCATTGAAATAGAATAGAATTAATATAGGAGTATTGTGTATTGGTGTATTAGGATACACAAATATACCAATAGACTAAAACCTGATATACTTTTGTCGGTTTTCTGTTGATTACAAAATTTGATTTTACCTATAACTTTCAATAAACTCAATAAATAGTTTAACTAATTGCTTTTCGGCCTTACCAGCGACTTCCAGAATTTCTGAAAGCTCCACAGGTTTTAGGTTGTCTGGGTCACATTCGTCAGTAAGTACCGAAATTGCTGCACATGGGAGCGACATATGGTTAGCAACAATTACCTCTGGTATGGTCGACATTCCTACTACATCAGCCCCAATTCTGTGCAAAAACCTGTATTCGGCAGGTGTTTCAAGGTTTGGACCCGATACCGCTACGTATACTCCTTCATTTAACTTGATATTTTGCTTTTTGGCAATTTCTCTGAAGCGATTGTTCATTTCAGGCGAATAGGCACGGCTCATATCCGGGAACCTGGGGCCAAATTCATCCATGTTTTTACCAATTAAGGGGTTGGTTGGCAATAAGTTAATATGATCTGTTATAAGCATTAAAGAACCTTTTTTGAAATCTAGGTTCATGGCACCTGCTGCATTTGATAATAACAAGTATTTGATTCCCAGTAGTTTCATTACTCTGATTGGGAAAGTTACTTCCTGCATTGAATAACCTTCGTAATAATGAAACCTGCCTTGCATAGCCAATACCATTTTGCCTTTTAGTTTTCCGTAAACCAATCGGCCATTGTGGCTCTCAACAGTTGAAACCGGAAAGTTTGGAATGGATTCGTATTCCATAATTTGCACAGCTTCAATCTCATCGGCTAGCTTCCCAAGGCCTGTTCCAAATACAATTCCTATTTCCGGATTTGTAATTCCGTTATCCTGGATGAATTTTACAGATTCCTTAATTTTTTCAATCATATGGCTTAATTGTTTAATTCAGCACCAAAAATAAGAAAAATTGGCATTTGGGGAAGGTTTTTATCTAAAACTAGTGTTAAGTCAAATTTGATATTTCTGGTAAATTAGCCAGGTGACAACACCTGGCTGGTGCACTTGTCAGGTGTTGTCACCTGACAAACTAGCCTTGACACTAGTTTAATAGTCATAGCTTGACTTGTGCAACCGCTGATGGGTGAAATTATGTTTCAGAGTAGTTGGTGATGAAAGTAAAATCTGAAGTATCAATTTAAATCTACCCTAAAAAACCTCCTGCCCGAGGAGCTGACCCAAATTTGGTTGTTTTGAGTTGTTACGTGTTGTAACTCTTTTAAATCCAGTTCTTTGTCTTTATTATAAACTCTTACCGAACCTGTCATTGGGTTGTATCTTAGCAAACCACTTTGTGATGCAATCCATGCAATTTCACCTTTGGTAAAAGCGAGTTCGTAAAAGCGGGTGTAAATATCTGTAAGGTTACTTAGTTCAAAGTTTTTCCAGATAAATCGTTTTTTAGGGTCATTATTTTCATTAAAATAAAGCATTAACACTGCTTTTTTCTGATCATCCCTGCCAATTGCCCAGTATTTTTTTTCATTTTCGGTAAGGCCATAAGCTGTGTAAAGGCCTGGCTTTTTTTTCCATTTCGATTTTTTTTTCATGGTATAAAATCCATCAGATGTGCAAAGCCAAATGGTGGGACTAAAACCATACAAAACCGAATAAATGGTGGCAATTTCGTTAGTTGGACTTTCTATTTTTCTAATTGTGTTTGTTTGCGGATTTATTCCAAAAATTTCACCACCTGATGTTGTTAAAAGTAGCTCATTGTTTGTCGGGTTGTTTTTATTTATGGATATACTGGTAATTAAATGATTGCTGTTTTTACATTTGGGTTTGATATCATAAGTTGCCGTTATTATCCCATTGGTAAACTTTACCAAAAAACCATGATAAGTACCCCACCACATAATGCCTTTTGCATCCGTTGCTAATGCATTTATTTGGTAAAGTGTTGCCTTCTCTTCCTCAAAAAATCGTGTAAATTTGTTATTAGAGTAACTATAAAGTCCCTGGGCAGTAGCAATCCACACTTCATTACTTTTTCCAGCTACCAGCGCATTCACAGCACGAATTTCCTCTGGGAGCTCAATCTGCTTAAAATCAGGTCGTTGGGCGAGTGTTTGTACCGACAAAAAAAGGAAAGTTAAAATGGGAACTATTTTAACTTTCAGAGAAGAAAATTGCTTCATTCTTTAAATACTTAGTGTGATTATTGATGCAAATAAAGCAATACTAATGCCAGTTTTTAGTTAACAACTTTGAACCAGTACCTGTCATCGAGTAATAAGTTTTCGTCGCCAGCACTAAGAGAAATGGAATATTTGCCTGGAGAATAATTTTTGTTAGGGATTATTATTTTCAGGTACTCTGCATTAACTACTTTCGAAACACTGTATATTTCAATGTTTAAAGAGTTGTAAAGCTTCAAATCAACCTTTTCGATGTTGTAATCAAAAAAATCTTTGGTAATCTTAAATTCTACATAAATATCAGGCTTTTGTCTAACAAAATATTTTACATATTTTTCCGAAACACCTTGTGAGGTGAGGTATATTTTCGCTTCTTCGGCAGGATTGCCTTTTTCAAAGAAGTAATAACAATCAACATTTACTTTTCGAATAATTTCTCCAAGTTCTTGTATTTGTTCAGTTTGTTCTTCTATTGTTTTATTACTCTCAACCAGTCTTCGTTCAACCTCTTTTTTTTGCCGTTTTAGCACCTTTAATTCATTAACTGCCGATGAACCTTCTTGTTCAAGTACTTTTATCTTTGTTTTTATTTGCGATACTTCTTCATTCAACTTAACATTTTTGGTTTTTTCCTTTTCAAAATGATCCATTGATTTTTTTAAATTATAATGCAATTTTCTATTGTCAATAGTCAGTTTTTCATTTTTTGTTTTTTCTTCCATCAAGCGCTCTGCTAAAACCTCCTTCGACATATTTAGCATTTCTTCCAGTTGTTGGGTGTTATCTTTAACAGAACCACTATCAGAGCCCAGGTTTATCTTTTGCTTTTCTTCTTGAATACTGGCCAAAATTTGTGAAAGGTTTTCCTTCAAAATATTGAGGTTCATATTATCATCTTCAATTACAGTCTCAATTTCATTAATGGTGCTGTTATAAGCCAATTCGAGTTTTTCGTATTTTTTTATCAGTTCATTTTGTTCACCAATGGTTTCAATTGAACTTGAGTCAACTGCTTGATTTTTAACAGGTAAGTCTTCTTTTTGTGTGGAAAGCACAAAAATACCACCTATAATTATTATTATAATCAATAGTATAATAATTAACCATTCTGGTTTAAAGTTTTTTTTCTCGGTCATAAAACTGTCCTGTTTAAATAAAATATAAGATTGAGCGCTTGTTTACAATAAATTTTGGATTGTTTGTTTATCAGTTTTTTTGGTTTGAATTTGGAAACCTGAATTTGGAAAAATTAAAGTGTTTTCATTTTTTTCTTCTGACTTCGTACTTCCAGCCCTGTATTTCAATCAATTTAAAAATCTAATGGTATAGAAACAACAAACCATTTAAAGTATTTACACAATTATACTTCAAAAATTGTTCTTTTTTTCGAATTTAGCCAAAAAAACCTCAACTTTAATATTTTTTAAGCTTTGATAATGGCAAAATTTAAACAATACCATTTGTGGATGGTCACATTTATGCTAATCTCTTGTTCCGATTCAGGCACAAAGGATTTTGCAAAGAAAATAACCTTTTCTGAACATTTGGCAGTGTTATCAGAAGGGTGGGAAGTAAATCACTCTGTCAATAATACAATTGTTATTACTTGTTCCAACGGAAATGGTTTAAAAACGGGTGAATCGCTGTTCTTTAATTTTGAAGAGCCTAAATATGTCGATTTTATTGAATTTGTTGACATTGAACAAGATACTTTTATTTACAAAATATATCTTGACAATAAATATGTTGGCAAAGCCAGGGCGAATCAAAAAATCGGGGTTCGAAAAAAGGTCGGTTCTGTTAGAGTAACAATTTTAAAAAAAGGGAAGGAGCTGGTAGTTGAAGGATGGGATAAAAACTACAATTACACCTTTGTAAAAGATACTTTAAAGGCTGTTAGCCAGAGCCTGAGTGTAAAATTATCGAATGAGGAAAATGTATACATTAAAAAGCCGGTTAACAATCGAAAGCCTGGACTCCTTTCAAAGAATAAAAGCCATTCGTTTGGTTTTATTGAAAAGCAATGTGTCCTTTATTTAAAAAGCAAAAATAAAGACGAAGTTGTTGAGCAATATGTTGATTTTGAGGAGAATGGTAGCTTTGTGGTGAGTTTTGCTAAAGTCCAGAATGGCAATAAGGAGTTGATTAGCGAATATTTTTTGCATGGAAACTGGTGGCCTGTAAAATTTTATAAAAACAGAACAGAAATAAGGCTTAAAGGAACATTTTTGGGGAGCTTTGACAAAAAACAAGAAAAGGAGGTTTTTGCATATAGTAACACTGTAGTAATTGACAGCCTAAACATTATTAGGAGCAACGATGTTTTAAATGGGCTAATGCTGGATTTGCCAAACTGGGTAATGGTTAACTTAAGGCATTTTAACGATGATTTTATTATTGATATACCCTACGCAACTACCAATAACATAACAGGGAAAAAGCTGTATGATTGCAAAGAATGTTATTTGTTATACCAAACTGTGAAAGATTTATTGAAAGTTCAGGAAATTTTTAAACAAAAAGGGTTTAAATTAAAACTGCTTGATTGTTACCGGCCCTACGATGTACAAAAAATATTGTACGATGCTTTTCCTGTAAGTGGCTATGTGGCCGATCCTGTGGGAGGCTCAATTCATAACAGGGGAACAGCTGTTGATTTAACTTTGGTGGACTCCTTTGGTAACGAGCTGGATATGGGGTCTGAGTACGATGAATTGTCTGTGCGTTCAAACCATGGCTATATTGGTTTTCCTGATACGGTATTGCAAAACAGGAAACTTTTGCGCGAAACAATGAATGCCTGTAACTTTGTAACAATTCGGCTTGAGTGGTGGCACTATAACCATCAGTTTGCAAGAAAATATCCTAAGTTAAACGATGCTTTTCCATGCAGCGAAAAGTGAGGTGAAAATATAGTTTACAATGACCAACAATTTTTTAATAGATTATTTAGTAGAGCAAGAAAATGCATTTTTTAGTAACTACAATGCAGCAATAAAAACATTGGATGTTGATGCAGTGCATGATATGAGAGTGGCTGTAAAACGTATAAGCACAATTGTTAGAATGCTTAATTTTAATGAAAAAGCTAATTTTAGGCTAAAAAAAAGGTTTAAGCCAATTCGTTTCGTCTACAAAAATTTTGGAAAAATACGTGATTTACAGGTGCTGCAAAGTTTGATTGTAGGGTTGCAAAACAAAACCGATACCAATTTGAACCAATTGATCATTGATTGCGAAAACCATACAAAGAATGAAATGAAAATACTACATGAGGTTAAAAGTTCTTTTAAAAATTTTGCTATTAAACGAAACTTTAAACTAATTGAGCGATACATCAAAAAAAAAGGAGATAAAGAACTAGGCAAGAAGATCCTACTGTACAAAAAGGAAAGGGCAAATCAATTAAGCGATTATTCAAATAAGTTAAACAAAGAACATAATCTGCATAATGCAAGAAAAATGATAAAAGACATTGGCTATTTAATGGAGATGTCAACTGAGGTGCTACCAGATTTTGCGGCCGATTTAAAAACCTACAAGGAGTTGGGAAGGCTTTTGGGTACGTGGCATGATAGAAAAGTTCTGTTGAGTTATTTAAAACGTAAAAAAACGAATCATCAACTTAATAATACAGCATTTAATCAGCTGTTGGCGGAAATTATCAAAGAAGTAAATGAGCTGGAGAATAAATATTATTCATTAATTAGCTTTTAATAAGCTGTTTATAATAAACACAGTTAATGTAATGATAACATATATACTGATTGTAGGTACCTGTATATTTAATTATATTTGTAAGCCCTATGCTATTTACAAGAAAAAAGGGGGAAGCGAAAACTAAAACGAACCTTAAGTAATTGGATGGATGAAATATACAACTAACTAATTGATATTATAATACTTAGAGTAAAGATATTATTATTAACTATGAAATTGTTTTTGGTCTGTAAATGATGCAACTAAATAGTAAATTTCAAACTTTAAAACTATGAACGAAGATAAAATTAAACTGGCAAGCGACTTAATCGATTTTATTCATGCTAGCCCAAGTGCCTTTCATGTAGTGCGAAACATTAAAGCTGCATTACTAAAACAGGGTTTTCAGGAACTAAATGCAGCAGAAGAATGGAAATTACAGAAAAAATCGAAATATTTTGTATCGAAGAATGACACAGCTGTTATTGCATTTATTACCGGAAAAGGAAAACTAAAGGAAAATGGGTTTAAAATTATTGCATCGCATACCGATTCGCCAGGAATTAAAATAAAACCCAACATAGGGGTGCAAAATTCGAATGGGTACACCATTTTAAATACTGAAGTTTATGGAGGGCCTATTTTAAACACATGGTTTGATCGCCCTTTGTCAATAGCAGGAAGAGTTTCGTTGCAAAGCAAAAATCCTTTAAAACCAGAGACCAGGTACCTGAACGTGAGAAAACCTGTTTGTATTATTCCTAATTTAGCAATTCATCTAAATAGAGAAATTAATGAAGGAATAAAAATAGAGCGGCAAAAGATGCTTTTACCAGTTCTTTCAATTGTTAAAGAGCAATTAGAGAATAAGAATTATTTATACCAACTGATTGCCTCCGAGTTAAAAGTGGATGTTAATAAAATCCTCGATTTTGATATTTTTCTTTATGATACCCACAAAGGTGAAATTATTGGCAACGAAGATGAGTTTATTTCTTGTGGTAAATTGGATAACCTGGCTATGGTTCATTCCAGTATACAAGCACTTATTGATAGCGAACCAGGAAATGGAACCAAAATGGTGGTCTGTTTTGATAACGAGGAAATTGGGAGCCTCTCAAAACAAGGCGCGGGGGCACCAATTCTAAAAAACACTTTAAATCGAATTTGTCTACAGTTAGATAAAGATCCTGAGTCGCTTTACAGAGCAATTGAGCACTCTTTTATGATAAGTGCCGATATGGCGCATGCTCTGCATCCGGCATTTACCGAAAAATATGACACTGTAAATCGTCCTGTTTTAAATGGCGGGCCAGTAATTAAAATTAATGCCAACCAAAAGTATACAACCGATGGCGATTCGGCTGCTGTGTATGATATGTTTTGCAAGAATGCCGGAGTTCCGGTTCAGCGCTACGTCAATCATTCAGATGTTCAGGGTGGTTCTACATTGGGGGGGATTTCTTCGGGGCAGCTTGATTTACGCTCTGTTGATATCGGAAACCCAATGCTGGCCATGCACTCCATAAGAGAGTTTGGAGGAGTGGAGGATCATTTTTATGTACTAAAATCGTTCGAAGAATTTTTTAAATAATTTAATACTTCAATGAGCTTGCCTGGATACTGCGTTTTGGTGCGTGTAGTACCAATTTGCCAGTATTTTGGATAGTCTCATTATTTTAACTAAAAACCACCATGAAACGATTAAAAATACTAACACCTACCTATTATGCGCTTTTTGCACATGATTATAGTTACACGATTAAAATTTACTTCAATAAAATAAACGAAGAGGATTTTAACTTGCAGGAGTTTAATACTCAGTCTGCCGTTAATTCTATTCTTTTAGAGAAAAAAGGTGCTGATTTAAAAAAATACCAGGAGTTTAAGGAAAATCCTGATGCTGCGAACAAAAAGGAGGTCGCTTTAATCGAAGATCTGGTAAAAGCCTATGAATTTGCCCAAAAAAAGGAGTTAAATGCTGCAAATATTGTAAAAACACATAAAATATTGAGTAAATCTATTTTGCCACCAAAACAAAGAGGAAAGTTTAGGATAGTAGATTGTGCAATTAAGGATCTGAGCTCTCAGAAAATTTATCAGGCACCTTCGGTTGATAAGGTTGAAAAATATTTTAATTCGTTAGCAAACGACATACAAATACTTTTTAAGCGCAAAATGAGACTTAACCTTTGTTTTTATTATGCAAGCTATTTACACATTGGTTTTCATAAAATCTCGCCTTTTCCCGATTGTAATGGTATCATGGCACGGCTGCTTGAGAAATGGTTTCTAGCCAGTAAGTTAGATCAAAGGGCTTGGCTGATACCATCAGAAAATTTTTATTATGCAGAAGCTGCAGATTATTACCAAAACCTAAGAAAAACAGGGACGGATTTTGCAAGTACAGATAATGAAAATGCGCTTGATTTTTCTATGATGCTTACAAATTCACTTGAAGCACTTTCTTTGCAAGAATAAAATCAAATTTACTAAAGAAATTAAGCCTCTGTTTTTCAAAAGCGGAGGCTTTTTTTTATTGTAAAAATGTAAAGTGGGCTATGAAAATTCAAAAAAAAATCGTAACTTTAATTGAATGCTAAAATAAAAAAAACCAATTCATGAAAAACACACAAACAAGAATTGCTCAAGCAATTTTAAAAAAAACGATCAAGGATAAAGATTATGTAATTCAGGACTTTTTTGTCGGCCTTACTAACAATCCTCAAAAAACGCTATTTCTGGAACATAAGGTAGACAAGGAAGAAGGCGTATATGTTTATATGGAAGCTCAAACAGCCAGAGAGGCCAAAGATGCTTATAATGAGCTGTTTAAGATGGACATGAATGGTATCCCTCCAAGGAGCGATACTGCCAGTAAATATGTCTATTGTTACCATATAAATGGTCAGACTAATGAATGCCCAACATGTGATTAAATTAAAGAATTGAATAAAGGTCTTGAGGGGTCATTTCATAAAGTTGAGGACTTAGATTTTTAAGCATATATTTTAGCTACTCTAAAAAGAAAGAAAGCCATATCAGTAACTCCTCTTTGGGTAGCCCTAAAAGCTTTTAGTTTAGCGTTAAATGATTCAGCTGAGG
>JBNKJW010000303.1:0-22059 GCA_050291445.1 Bacteroidales bacterium
ATGCCATACCTTTCCATTTCAATTCTATGAATAAGTCTACTTAATTCGTTTTCATACTGAGATATTAAATTAAAACTATTGAAATAGAGTAAAGTAACAATTGCCAAATATTTTTTCATAGATTATTTAATTAGTTTTTTAATATCTTCTACAAAATCATTTTGTTTTATATTATTCATATTCATGCCTTTGTAAATATCTAAGACTGGATCATATTGGCGGATTAACTAAGATCAAATTATATTATTTAATGGTAAATGTTGTATGTTTTCTCATAATTATCTTTTTCTTTTGATTAACGTCTATACCTATTATGTAATTCCCCTTTGTTAGTAAATTAAGAGGCAATCTTCCTAAAACTCCAGTAGGGTGTAATAATTCTTTATAACGGATTTTTTTCATATTATATGATTCTTTAAATAATTGCATGTTTTTAAACGAAAAGTATTTGTTTTTATGTGGAAAATTAGTTCGATAATTAATTGAATCAGATATTTGGATCATATCATTAATTTGTACTTTTTTTCTGGTTGAATCGATTACTAAAAATAACTGTAAACTATCAAGTTCTTGTTCAGAACCTAAGGCACCAGGCAAACCAGTTTTTTGTTTAGGAGACTTGTTAGAGTAGTAATAACGTAAAACAGGCCAGCATCCTATATAAATTGAATCACCTTGCCTAAATTCTTTACACGGAGCTAACAATATACTGTTTGAATCTTTTTTTTCAATCTTATATGTATAAAAATCAAGCATAAACAATTCATAATGTTGTTTTATACCTTGACAGGAAAATAATAAGACAGTTAATCCTAAAATAAATTTCTTCATTTACTCATTGTTAATAATCCAATATCCTTTTGTTGCTTTTCTGAATTTTTTGGTTGTAATCGGATTCGTGATAACTATTTTATATTTATCTCCATTACTATCAACATAGTCTTTTACTTCGCAATTAGGTGGGATAGTTTTAAGTATTCGCTCTTCGTCTTCTTTTGTTTCATAGAAAAATCTGGCCTCCTGCGCTTTCTCCTCCTGAATCTCTCCATAAGACCAGTAAACGTATCCATTTGTTTTCTTATTATAATCAAACAATACGACAAAATGTTTTCCAAACATTTGCTCAGTAAGGGATACTTCCTGTCCGGAAATATCATGTGTTTCTAATATCAATGTTAATTTACCTTCCCCAATAGCTTTCTCAAACCGGTCAAACATTTTGTTTGACTGGCCTGTGTAATATGTGGAGTATTCGACATTTAACCCTAATGATTCTACCATTTTTTTTATCTCCCAAGGGGTCGTACCTCTATGAAAGTAGCTTGTCCCATTTGCAAAGTCTGCATTAAACAGATTATTCTCTGTTTGACGAAGAGCACCAACCATTATATAATCAACAGCTTTTACATGAGGAGGTATAATCCCGTTGGTGAATTTTTCTTTCTTCATCCCATTTGAAACATGGAGTCCCTTGCCACCTTCAATAGAAGTCTCCCCTTTTTCGTAAAGTTCGATTACAGTTTTAACATACTTTACAGGTTCATAAAGAATAAAAATCATGACGATTGCCGAAGGGCCACAAGCATAATTTGGTTGCCAAACAAGTATGTTTTCATCATTTAAAACATCTCCCTCTTGCAATAAGGCTTTTGTTGGATCATTTGAGATTATGTCTGTATTATTTATATTTAGCAATAACTGGTTAACAATTATTTCTTTCGAAATATTTTCAAAAACCGTTTTTGATGTCGTATTTTTCCATTCATTAATAATCCTCTTAGCTTCATTAAAATCAGGTGATTTAGCAAATTTTGAAATATCAAAATAGCTAATAGAAACAGCTTCATTATTAAACATTGAAATAATATCTTCTGGAAATTCGTTTTTTTTCTCAGTCCACAAACTATTCATTATCCTTGTACTGTAGTAATACATATCAGTACAAAATGTTGCATATTCCCAGTCCAATACTTCTTCACTTTGTTGTCCCTCTTCCTCATCCTGGCTCCAATTAAACAACTTTCTCTGCGGATCATGCACTACATCCCACTGGTATTTAACCAGTTCTATGCCACCGGCATAATCCATCAGGTTTTGTTTTATTTATCATAATAAAACTTCGGATAAAAATTAAGAGGGAATTCTTCCCTTCCTTTTCCACTACACTCTTCCGGAATGCTGTAATATTTCTTTGGCAATGGTTGTGATTTATACCGCCAGTCCTCCATGCCCCTCACTTTCTTGTCGAATTTGATTAAAAACGGGATTTTTATTTTATTGCAACTTATGTAGTAAACCAGTTTTTCCATCATCGGGATAAAATCATTATAAACCTTAGGATCAAAAGGTTCCCCATTGACCAAGGCCAAAGAAAAGGGGGTTGACTGCATGTTGTACAATAAGGGGTCATAAAAATATTCGGCCAAAGCAATACCAAATAAAAAGGCCACTGATACCATGCCGGTTTCCTTTTCATCATCAACAGTCTGGAATACACACGGGATTTCCCTTTTACAGTTAAAGCCCTGCCAAAACATCTTATTCATTTCTTTATCATTGATGAAAATAATTTCTTGTGCCAGTTTGAAGACATTAAACGGATAAAGATGGTCAGCTTCAGGGCTGTTTGGGAACCTTAAACTATCATTTTTATAATTTTCTGGATCAAGCAATTCTTTAAGGCATTTTTTATAATTGCCCCTTGATGTCCCAATATTGTACCTGGCCGCAACATGCTGGTTGTATTTGTAAATGACTTTATCTTTAAACAACCCCAAACTATCTAATAACGAAATTGTAGTGCCCACCCTGTAACTGGTATAGTCAATCTTGCTTTTTTCATTTAATAGCAGGGAATACAAAGTATCCCTTTTATCTATCAATAAATGATGAAACTTAAAACTAAAACAACTATAGGCAAAGTCATCGAAATTGCATCTTTGATTGATATATGTCTTCATAACATTAATGGCATCATTCTCCCATTTCTTTTTTGCTTTCGCTATTCTTGGTTCGCTTTCCAGGTATCGGACAAATACATCCCCAAATTCGCCATTACTATATGGCTCCAGTTGAGAATAAATATCAGGTAGTTTTATAAAAACGAACATGCTTATAAAAATAATTTTCAAGCAGCTACTCAGGTATTTTGTATTTTTCAATCCCATTTTCATTAGTTATTATTTTTTTATTTTCTGCCAACCTTATTCCATAGCCTTTCTGCGTCAGGTAATGGTAACCCTGTACCAGTTTCACACTTTTGTATTTCGTCAACTGTCCTAAATATCTGTACCCTCTATCGTTCAAGATTGGTTCCTGAGCTTGTCGAAGGACAACTTGGACGCCAAACTCTTTAAGTCTTTGACTTATTCTTCTATTTTGTTTCGTTTCTTTCATTTTTAACCGTCCTCTTTTGCTTCACAATGTTCGCAGTAGCATACTGCTTTTATTTTAAGTCCAAGTTACGCTACTGCTAAACTTGAACTATAGCCAAGGGCTCGCGCTCTTGGACTAACTGGGGGGGGTGCATCTATGCTCATCACCAGAATCATATTGGGATATGAGTAGATTCAATTTCTTTATAAACAAACCATGCCCCATTATCAAAACTCAGGAATATAAGTAATTCTACCCCACTTAATTCACCTGTTTTGTACTTGATAGAAAAAACTGCTTTATTGCCAGTCACATTAAATAAAACCCGTGAAAAAGAAACAATCTGTTCTATCTTTCTTAGTTCTGTATAAAAAGGTTTTTTTTTATCTATGAATATACACTTTCTTACCGTGTTAATTCTATCTGCCTCAATTGGAACAGCCACCTTTTTGCCATACAGACTATGGCTTATTGAATTTAAACTATCTCCAAGTAAAATAAAATCAAATTGTTTAGATAATTTTTCATTACATATTATACCTTTCTTTTGAATTTCTTTCGATAAAATTAATTCCTCATGCTCAGTCCTTTTATTTTCATTATCGTTTGGCATTGCATTATCGAATGTTTTAGTTGAAACTATAGGTATATCTAGTTGAGATATTGCCTGATTGATAACCGAATACTCTAAGTCAAGATTATTATTTTCTGATACGCAACTTGAAAAAAAAGACAATAGTAGAACCAATAATAACATTAAAAAAATTTTCATAAATATTGTTTACACTTGGTTTTTAAATAAATTATTCATTCTTTTTTACTCATATGGCAAATAAACCATGATCCATTATTCTTTTTTAGAAGAAATAAAGTTTTTTTTCTGTATGGAATCAATTCATTATTAACTAACATATAATATGAAGCTGTATTATTTCTATTATTAAAAAGAACTCGTGAAACACCAATTGTTAAATGTTTTTCTTTTCCTTTAAACAATTTGTTAGAATTTTTTATCAAAACAATATTTGGTTTGTGGTTAATCATAAAAAGTTTGATTTGTTTTGATTTCTTCTTACCAAATGGCATTAAGCTATCTAAAAAAGATACTATTCTTATATTATCATAGTTAATATAAGACGTATCTCCTCCATGCTTTGTCAATTGTTGTTTAATATATTTTTGTTGTTCTTCAGTATATATATAATTGTTATGCCTAGTATTCTTGTTTTGTTTCAAAAGTGGAAGAGTTAAATATTTAGAGTATAAAATCGTTGTAGCATAAACTTGACTAAAAGATTGATTAAAAACCTCATATTCAATTAATTCTTCGTTTTCTTTATCTTGCGTGCAATTACATACAAAAAAAACAAATATTATAAAAATGAAAATAGATATTAACTTCATTATTAAATTCTAAAGGTGGTTTCAAAAAAATCAAAAATTATACCCTGCCAGAATTTCATAACTTGGTAAATGAAGATTATGAAATTCTGGTATAACGCAGTGATTTGGATTTTCAGAGGTTGTCTAAACATTCTTCGTAATGTTTTTTCCAATCAATAATTGGAACAACAATTTTGTTTCTTCTTGTATTCTCATCATTTGCTAAATTATCATATAAATTCATCCAACTTTTTATAGAAGAATTTTTGTATACATTTGGATCAAGATAAATTCTTTTGGCTAAAGTTTTTCCTATTCCTGCAATATAATCCCTTGTAAGTTTGTCACACCAATTTTTAAAAATTGGTGTTGTTTTTGAATATGAATTATGCGCTCTTTGAGCCTTTGCAATATTGAAGTGTCGATATTCCTGCTCTTCTGGTGTTCTACTATGCCACCCCCACCCATTTTTATCATCCACACCATGGTGATCCTCATGGTAAAATATGTTAATAACATTATAATAATTGTCGTAAAGGTATTCTCCTTTGTAGTTTTTCTTATAATAAGCTGTGATTTTTCCATACTCTCCACAGCTTCCTCCTGGACCATCTTCCCCTTCTCCAAGTTTCATTTCAACCAAATGCTTCCCAATTTCTCTTTTAAAAATTGTTGATAATACACTAAGAACCGTTTTTTTGTTTTCAACTACAGTAAGAACTTTATTATAAATTCTGGCTTTATCTTTCGATTGAACATAAGCTTTTGCTAGATCTTTTGGTACAGATTCGTTCATAACAAGGATTTTATCACCCCCAGTATGTCCTAAATATTCACCATCAGGGTAAAAGAAAAAGCCATCATAATAAATTCCAGCAATCGCCTGCCCCTCTTCCTCATCCTGCCCCCAGTTAAAGAGTTTATTCTGTGGATCGTGCACCACATCCCACTGGTATTTAACCAGTTCTGTGCCACCAGCATAATCCATCAGGTTTTGGGTGGTGTTTTGGTCTATGCCGTACTTATCGCTAAAAGTATGCTTTAACTGAAAAGCCCCGTGCCCCAGTTCGTGTGCCACGGTTTGGGTAATTTTGCGGGTATCGGCACCATCAGCATTAAAAATATACCCAAAACGGCTTTTTAAAGGCATGTCGCCCATCAGGTTGCCTTCGCTGTTGCCATCTGGGAAAATAAAGAGGTACAATGATTCTTCGTCTACGCCACGTTCTTCGGTGTAAGCAGTATTCAAGGCCCGCATTTCGGGGGTAAACATGGAGTAAAACTCGCTGCCGGTTCCCTGCAGACCATCATTGCCTTCATCCCAACTGGTGTTGGTGAATTCTGAGTCAATGGTAATGTGCCAGTGAATGTAATAGGGGTTGTAAATTTCGTTCAGTATATCCTCCGAAATAATGCCATCAATATGGAAATCGCCCATTGGTACCAATTTTACCTTCATATCCAGCCTGGGGTAGGAGGCAATTTTAAGTTTTCCTACGGATATTTTGGTCGTATCATCAGGCATATAAATGGCGTACAGTTCAATGCCGTCGCGCTCCCTGGCACCAATTACTTCAAGCAGGTATTCGCCATCTTCGTACTTGGCAAAAAACTCAGTGCCTGTTGGGGTCAGGAACTTTAGTTTTTCGGGATCCTCAATGGTCCCGCTGGTCACCCTTGCCTTAATTTTATCGGCTTTGCCCAATGGTACCAGCTTCCAGGGTACGTAGTAATCGCCTATTTTTTCATACTCACTATCAAAAAGGGAACCTTCGTATTCAGGATTGCGCTCGTCAAAAGCCCATTTACCATTGTTGTAGAAAGTGACTGTCGTTTTGTTGTCCAGTTGATTGTAGGCACCTGCATTTGTGTTGTAATCACTGCCTGATGTAGTTGAACCACCTGAAGTGCCTACCTGTGTTACGGTAGTGTTTCCATTATCATCCACATCAACGGAAAAGATATTTCCTTCGGAATCGACAATGGTTGTACCGCTTCCGGCATCATCCACATCGGCATAAGTGGTGTTTCCTCCACTGGTAATGACTACATTGTCGCCATCAATGGTAATTTCCAGGTCGCCCGGATCGGTAACTTCATAAGTAAGTATAATGGCCGCTGAATCCTGCCCGGTGATTACGTTGCCAATCTGGTCTCCTTCGCCCCAGTAATCCGAAAGGTCTTCGATGAAAAACGGGCTGTCTTCATTGTAAACCGAAACCATTTCGCCACCAAACACCTGGTTCTCTTCGTTTACCTTTAGGCTGGTAAACTTCATATTTATCTGTATGTTTGCCAGCATGGGTATACGCATACGGCCTTCTCCATTAAAAGAACCTGCTGCGCCTTCAATTTTTGTTATTTTAACAGGGAATTTGCCGTTGTAAATTATATCACCAGGTTCTAGCTGCATCTTTGGTGTGAAATTAGTCACCTGCCCAGCGGTATCACTTTTCCCACATTCAAAGTTTGTTGGAGGCAACTGCTGGGTGGTGAAAGATTTTATTGGGCTGTATTCACTTTCGGTGGTGGTACACTTTGCTTTTACCTGGTATTCATAGGCTGTGCCAGGCGAGAGCACATTGGCAATTTCTGTACTGCTGCTATAACTTTCTTTTTCATGCCAAATGGTTTCCTCTTCACTTTTTAGTCGGTATTTAACAATGTAAGAGCTTTGTTTTGGGTCTGTTTCCCAGCTTATTTCAGCACTTTCTGTACCTGTTGGTAAAGCTTCTGTTTTTTTGGGTGTTGGGCAAAGTTGCCCGTAAACAAAAGAGAATACTTCGGAGTAACCATTGTTCTGGAAAAGGGTGAAGCCATCTCCGGCCATTGCTTTAACGCGCCATGCATATTCTACACCTGGTTCAAGCAGGTGTTTGTGCTGGTTGAGCATAAAGCTGGTCTGGTTGGTGATGGTAGTATAGTCTGGTGGCAACGACAAGGCGACCTGTTGAGGGTTCATTCCAGGAACGCGTAGAGCAAAAAGTTCTACCTGGTAAGACGTTGCAAACGCTGAGTTCATAGAACCCAAATGCCTTGGGAACCATTCCAGTTTTATGGACTGGGGATTGTTTACCCGCTCGGATACATTGTTTCTTGGCAAGTTTAGCTGTGGAGGATCGTTAAGCAGAAACCACCCTGGCTGGCTAAAAGTGAGATTCGAAAGTTTTACTTCGCTTCGCTGGGCATCAACTACCTGGAAACCAATTCGGTATTGCCCGTCAGGTATGCGCCCGGTTTGTAGATATTGTGCCTGGTCAAATCCAGTAAATACATTATTCTGTGCCATAAAGTATTGCGATAGACTTGCCCCGCTCAACACTTCTGTCATTCCACCATTCAATAATATTGGCGGAATGGCTGCATATTCGGCAGTTCTCATTGCAACGCCAGAGCCTGGTTTTTCAACAAACATTTGTAACTTAACAGGGTAATTGATCATCCGGCTGTCGTTTACTATCAGGGTAACCTGTAAACGGCTGGTGGTGGTTGCTGCATACTCGTTTAAAAATGGGCTGTAAGGAGGGGTTAAGGTAACCAGCACGGTAACGGGCTTGCTTTGGGCAAAAGTGATTAGCAGATTAAGCAAAAGTAATATTGTCAGGGTTGTTCTTTTCATTCTAACTAGTTTGTTACACAGAGCTGCACTGAGATTAATTAAAGCTTTTATTATTCGTTTTTAATTTTCTCATTTAATGCTAGATTCAAAATATAATTTGTCGATGACTGAGAACTGCCGACTAAAGACTGAGAACATCCTATTCCTGTAAAAAAAAAGTCCCCCTTGTGTAGCTCTGTGCCTTCTCTGTGGTCTTCTGTACAATAGCTATTCATCTTTCTTTTCTTTTTGTTTAATGATTTGAAAATTATATACATATGCAAATGTCAGTGTGTTTGTTGAGTAGGTTTTGGTTGCTATGTTTTCGCCTTTACTGTTTCTAAGCTGATACAAAAATGTCAGGTTGAAACTGTGCTGTTTCTTTAGTGTATATGCTGCCCCACAACGAAGGTTCCAGGTATCTCCATTGTTTATATTATTGGTTGTTGAGGTATTGTATCCACAACTAAGGTTGGTTTTCAGGCTCTTTTCAAAAAATAACTTTGAAAGGTTTACATTTGGCCCCCAGGTGTAGTTATTGGTTGAATCACTGGTTTCGTTGTAGTTATAACTGCATGAGGCCGAAATATTAAAATCATGAGGTATAAGGGAAAGTAGGTAGGATGCACTTGCATTGTAAAAATCCGATTTATCACTCATGATTGTTCCTTGTTGATTGTTGGAGGTTTGCCAGGTAAGGTTCATACTTATCGACTGATTTTGCCTTTCGTTTCCTTTTAGTTGATAGCTTATGGTTGTATTTGCATTTTGGGAAATTTGTCGGTAGTTAAGCGTGTCCCAGTTTTCGTAAGGAGTAGTTTGGTTAATGTAATCAAAAGTCGATTTTACATTTGTGTAGCTGGCAAAGTTTGAGTAAGAAGCATTGATATTTAGTTTTTCACTTGGAACTACATTTACACTACCTGAGCCTACCACTCGCTTGTTGTTATTCATTTTACTATTGTCGAGATTATCACGCTGTAAACCCCCGTTCCCAGTAAAACTTAGTTTGTTCTCAAAAAAGTTGACAGAAAAGTTCAAGGTCATGTTCTCTAAGTTGTTATTGAAATAATAGGCCCCAAGCGTCCTGTAATCTGGTTCAACCCGTTCGTAACCAGCACCAATAGAATATCTTTGCTGACTATAGGTTAAATTGGCTTTTAATGCATTTCTGTTAATTGTTGAGGTTTTTGAAGGCATAAACCAGCTTACTGGTTTTGTAAGTTCTGCCTGTTCAATGGCTTTTTCTGTACGACTGTCTGTAGTAAGCAAACTACTGGCAAATTCACCGGTAATTTTTAAGTTTTTAAACAGGGTTTTACCTGCCAAAATTGACATTGCTACGTTTTCTTCGGGCAGGATTTGGTAGCTTTCAGGGATTAAGTCTACTGAATTAACAACATCTTGTGCCTTAAAAAGTACTAAATCAACGTAATCACCTTCTTTTTCCATACCTATTTTAAGCCCGTAGCCCATTCTTTTATACCCGGGAACTTGTTGTAGATTGGTAGAATCGTATGGAACTTCTTTTCGTAACCTGCCATAAAAGGCACTCGCTCGTAATATTCCCGGAGGATCAACTTCAACTCCAGCCCCAAGAAATAAATGACCACTCATGGTATAAGGGCTCAGGCTCATACTGGCATATCCGATGTGGCTCCTAATCCACTTATAAGAGGGATGTAATCCGTACTGGTTAAATGGATGTGAGAAATTGCCTTGTTGGTTGGTGTAAATGAATGTAAATGGAACACTTACTCCATAAATATTAAAATTAAGGCTCCCGGTATAATAGCTGCTGTAATTAAAAATGCTGGTACTATCTGTAGGTATTTGATTAAGTACCTGGTTGGTTGAAACAAACCCACCAACAGTAATTGGCTTTTGCCCCTTGAGGTTATCCAGTGATTGAGCAGAAATTTGCATTTTGTTTGCAATCACCAGGAGTAAGATCAGGATATAATAAATCCCCTTACAGTTTTTCATATATAACAAGCATTAAGTGGTGGATTGTGATTAGTATATGTTTTGCACGTTTGTAACGTAATAAATATGGCCGCGAAAATAAAATAAATGATTAGATTGGCGAAATTTTTAACATTTGCAAAACCTAAAAAAGTTTAGATGCTTTGACAAAAAGTACTTTTGGATGGATAAATATCCATTTTTCTTAGATTGATGGAAATATGTTTTACAGCATTTTTTTTTAGCTATCAAAGGTTGAACGATAATAGACTACCTAACATTCGAAAGGTTAATTCTAGTTAGTCGAACACACTAAAGTTCTCTAACTATCGATTATTAGCAGGTGAAAGTTAATGATCTTCCCAAAATCAAGGAGTATTTTTACCGGGATTTTTGTAAATTTCGCAAAAATATGGTAGAAATGATGCAAAAAATATGGAAACAATTTAGGACCAGAGCTGGAATAGAGCCCATAATTGGGCACATAAAACGAGACCAAAGGATGTGGGGAGATTTCTTGCTGGATAAAGATGGGGATAAGCTCAATACGATACTAGTGTCATGTCAAATTTGATATTTCTGGTAAATTAGCCGGGTGAAAACACCTGGCTGGTGCACTTGTCAGGTGTTGTCACCTGACAAACAAGCCTTGACATAACACTAGCAGCAACAGGGGATAAGACATGAAAAAAAAATTCATAGATAGGCTAATAAAAAAGATAATTTTATTTGTACTTCTTTTCAATCTAGGCAATCTATTTGCGCAAGACGATAATTATAGCCGATTAATTAAAGAAGCAAGACAACTATATCAGAATAAGCAATATGCATTGTCGGTTCAAAAATTTGATTCTGCTTTCTCTATACAACAAGAAAATATTGTGGATTTATATAATGGCTCGTGCTCATATTCTTTGAATGGTGATACTTTAAAAGCCCTTAAACTGCTTGAAAAAGCAATTCATTTAGGTTACAGCAATACAGCTAATTTGAAAAATGATGCAGATTTGTTTGCACTCCATGATCTAAAAGAATGGCCTTACCTGGTTTTGTTTTCAGAAAATAATAAAGATAATGTCGACAAGTTTTATAAACAATTGACGAAATATATTGACAAAAGAGACACTGTTAGTATTAAAAAGCTATTAGCAAAGGATTTTGATTCTATTAAAATAAATAAAACCTTTAAGAACATAAGGACAATGTATCAAATTTTTGATGAGAATAACATTAAATACCTCTACAAACTTGAATTAGTGAACAAAGGTAAGCCATGGTTCCATAAGCAAGGTTTTGATGAAAGAAAGTTCCACTACAAAATCTATCCAACTTTTTATAATGATAGTGTTCGAATGATGACGCACAAAGAAATAGAATTTGATTTATATATTGAAATAAAACAGTCAGACTATAAATGGCATTTTTATAATCTGGAAATTGATTCAAACTATATTAATCCAAGATTCAATTTGACTAAATCATTAGCTGATTTTCTACAATCCGATTCGCTTACAATTAATTTTGAAATAGTAACTGAGAGTAGAGTATTAACAGGACATAATCTTTGGGATAAAACTACTCTAAATCTATCTGAAATATTAAAAGATGCTGAAAGGTTAGATTTTAAGGCTGGGAAATACATAAAAAATTATTCTACTTACTACACAATTAGGATTGACTCATATTCTGAACATTCTAAAAAAGTTAAATTTTATGGAACAGTGTTTCATAATAATGATTCTTCCCAAATATTCTTTTTAGAGTTATTTTTTACTGACAGTGACAGCGATATTTTAGCAATATCAACAGGTAAAGAATTTGCATTTTACCGATTTACTAAAAATAAAACTCTCAGGAAATATATTAGAAAAGTAATAAGGAACACAAAATGGTAACTATTACCAAGTAATATAAGCCAAGGGTTCTGGCCTGAAAAATTTACTGAAAAGCTAATAAACAATATATTTGGCCAGGTTCATTGCTTTTTTCATTAGAGTTTTTTGTTACTCTGGACAGTTTTTTGTGTTTAATGTTTTATTTTGTAATATTCTTTGCGGCATCTGAAATTTCATCAATAACCTCGTTCTTTGTGGATTCAACAACTTCTTTAACATCTTTTTGAATAGTAACTATGTTTGACTTTTTCTTTCCATTATTCATCTCTCCATCTCGATCTATAATATTTAATAGAGGATTGTCTGACTTTTGATAGTTCGAGATTAATTTACCTGGATTTTCATTGGACGTTACTAAAAAGTTATTAAGTAGTTTAATTCTTAATTCTTCTGAAATACTTTTATCTTCTATATTTTCTATTTGATTTGATAAACCTTCAATTGTCATACCTAGGACTTGTTTATGAGAGTATTCCTCAATAAGTCTTTTGGATAAATTAACTTTCTTGTTAGCAGAAATTGTTGTCCAAATTAAAGGTATATAAAGAGGTAAGAATGCCAGAATTACTTTTGGGGATCTTTCAATAACATCTATTAAAGCTGTCCCTGTTGAAAGAAAGAAAATGCTAATGGCTATTGGTAATAATGCAGCAAAAGACAAATATCTAATTCCTTTACTGAAATTCTTTTTATATTCATCGAAAAGCTTTTCTTCATCTTCTTTTTTCTTAACAAATGCTGAGCTTAAACCAGCAGTAAACGCTTTGGGTAAGAGAGTTTCTATTTTTTTATTAATATCTTCATATGTTTTTTTCGAATTACTTATTACTTTTTCTAGACTTGTTTTATTATCAGAGATAAATGTATCGATTTTTGATTTGCTTTCATTTTCTATTTTATCAATTCTTCCTTGTAAATGAACCGATTTATCTTCTAAAGTTCTAAATGAACTTTCTAGCTTATCTTTTAGCCCCTCTATTCTTGTGTTTTCACCATTTTCATCTTCGTCTTCATAACCAATTATTTCCCTATACAATTCATCAATTTCATTTTTTCTAGTCAGAATTCCCTTATAGGTAATATTAGCTTTGCTTGCATCTTGTTCTAGAGATTCTAATTGAGACTCTAATTCCTCTATATCTTCGCTAAGTTCTGGATGAGCGTCAAAAATTTCTTGAAGCTTCTCAAGTTGGGAGGTTAGTTCATCACCTCGCTCTAGAATAGATGATGAAGAGTCCAATATTTCATTGAGCTTTTCCCTAGTTTTGGAAGCTTCATTTGAATTATTCTGAATTTCTTCTTGGATAGATTTAATATTATTTAGAATTTCCCCTGCTTGATTTAATCTTTCTTTAGTTCTATTACGATATTCTGCAGCTTTTTTTGATGCCTGACGAGCTTCTTTTTCAAGGTCAGATGGTTTCTCATTAATTAGCTTCTCCAGCTTCACAAGACGATCCCAAATTTTAATTCTTTCTTCTTCTAAATGCTCTATCTTCTTTTTATTGTCAAACATTTTATTTTTATTCTAAGGTTAATACTAATTGAGTTGTTATTAGGTATAATTAATTAGCTAATTTGCTTTTAGCTTATCCTTTTGGAGGGAAAGTATCATTTCCATAAGAGCTTTTATCTCTTATCTGACCATTTTTCCTATGGATTGTTACTTCTAATTTATTGTTTTTCGCAATCTCTTTTGCAGCTTCAATCGTGTCCTTTTGAGTGTCTGTAATTTTTGTATACTTCTCATTACTTGCACCCTTAATGGCCCATTTATTCCCTTTAGGAACTACATGTTGGTTTTTGCCCATTAGTGTAGTTTTTAATTGTTGTTTAACTATTTTGGCTGTCAAACATGACCAGGAAGGAATAAAAGATTTGCTGAAGAAAAAAAATATAGTAGTTTTGCGACCTCAAAATATACACACAAAATCCTCCTTACCATGTGATTTTGTATGAAAATTGTAAAACAGTCTAACTGGAACTTAGACTGTTTTTATTTTCTCAAAAGCTTTGCCAAGTCTCTGAAATTCATAGGGGAAAGCCATTTTGACAGGGTGTGTTTTTAAATTATTCCTGATAGGAATAATTAACTGATCAAATGTCAATACAGGAATAAAAACTGTCGATTTGACAGTGAAATATTATTATCCAAAATTAAAGAACATCGACTGTCTGGCTTGTTTTATTAAAATCAGATTCTCTTGAAATTTTATCTCCAATAATGCAAGTTGTTTAAGAGAAGTGATGGTTTTGCAAAATTTATCTTGATTAGATAGTGCTTTTTCAGATGCTTGGTCAATGAGTTTTTTAATTCTCTATGGACAATAAATGGGATAACCGAACCACGCAAATATGGATAAACGGCTTTTGACTGCCAAAGACCAAAAAATATCCAGTAATAAAATTCTTTATCATCTTCAGAACTTGTTGAAAGAACAAAGCTGTTTGCAATTACTCAAACTGAGCTTTTAGTTGCGGGCTATTTTTCTTCTGGTGGACTTTTGATAACTTTTGTTCTATTTTCGTCGGTGTAGTAAAATGTTTCTGCGTAGGTATTGGTGTCTGCATACATTTTATGACACTTTTTTAATGTGCCATTCCTGAAATTAAACCCAGATTATGCATTTGACAAAAGTCAAATAGCATAAACGATTAAGATTCACTACTCAAAGAGGTTTCACTCACTCACCTCTTTGGTGTTCATCTAGGTCGGGGTTAATCCTTAGTAAATGCACTAGTTCAGCACTATCGTATTTCCTATCGCGTATCTAAAATTAAAATGCCAGCATCTTAGTTTGGAGTCAGATGCTGGCAAAACCCTACTCTAAAAGAGTTGAAATGGTTTGGTTTGTTTCTAGTTAGTTTTTCGTCTCTACTACTGCATAACGTGTAATTTTCCAGAATTTATCAGGTTTTTTTATATCGATGTAAGCCACCAGACCATCATTACTTACAATTTCGTATGAATCATTGGGGTGCTCAGAAATAAGTTCAACTTTCCGGGCATTTACATCTATTCTATTGGTTTTATTAATAGCTATCTTGCTAAAAGAATTTTCAGACAATGCATTCGATATTTTTTTACTTTTCCCAAGGCCCAAAAATCCTCCTTCTTTAATCATAATGCCATTTTTCTCAAGTTCTTTTTGCGATCCGGTTGCGATAAACGCTGTGTTTAACAGCTGCTCTTTATTGCTAATAATTTCTTGTTGTTGAAATACTTCTTTATCCAGGCTGTCGACTAATAAATTAAGTTCTGCCATAGCAAAATCTCTGTCAACTAATTCCATTTTTAAATCCTGAATACTACTGTCTCGCAAGGAAAGTATGTTTTCAAGTTTGTTAATTTTATCTTCAAACGCAGCAATCTTAATGCTTGAGTTTTTCAGCTTCTTGTTTAATTCTGCCACCTTTTGCTTGTTTTGTTCCAGCAAGGTATTAAGGCTTTGAATATCTCCAAGGATTCGTTTACGCAAATCTTTTGGAAATTCCGGATCGTCTGAACGATTGGATAAAAAGAGTTCCTTTTGCTGCATGGTGTTTAAATCTTCCTCAATTTCATTAAAAGTATTCATCCATTCATTTAATAAAGAGTCTTGTTCTGCAATTCCATCTTGCAACATTTTGTTCCGATCTTGTAAATCTGCTGAAATCAGTGATTGGTTTTGGTTGTTAATGAAGATATACCCTGAAATAGCTAAACTAATTACTGCAATGGTTAAAAAGATCCATGATTTTGAATTTTTCGAACCATCTTTTTTCCCGGGTTTGTTTTGAGTTGATAACCCTTTTGATTTATCTTCTGTAATCTTTGAATTTGTTGTCATAACATTAAGTTTTAAATTTTAAAATGATTTATTTGAATATGTGGTAGCTTGTACCCTTTTCTCGGTTTTTTCCTGGCTTAATTCATCCTTAAGAATATACCGTTGCTTTTCATAATTTACCTCCAAATTTTTTGGTTGTGATTAAGAGGTTGCCAAATGCGTACCAATTGGAATAAAAATATACAAGAGGCTGATTTACAGAGCGGAAAGAAAATTTGCAGTTTGTCTTTTTATATCAAAATGAAAAAATATTATCATTTTGATAATTTTATTTCTTTAATCATTCGGTAAATGGTGGCAGTACCAATAGCTAATTTTTGTGCTACCAGGTTTACGTCGTTATGATATTTTTGAAGGTACGAAGAAACTATTTTAAGATCGTACTGCCGTAGTGTTAAATCTTCTTCAGTGGCGTTTTCCGATATTTCTTCTCCGTTAAATAATATATCTTCTGCAGATATTTCTAAATTATCACTTAATGTAACTGCCAATTCTATTACCGATTTTAGTTCTCGAATATTGCCAGGGAAAGTGTATTTCAGTAATTTATTGCGGGCTTCTTTTGAAAGCTTTTTTAAAGGCATTTTATTGTCCATGCAAAAAACCTCAACAAAATGTTTGGCTAGCACCAATACGTCGCGGTTTCGATCGCGTAATGGGGGCAAAACAATGGGGAGGCCTAACAAACGGTAGTAAAGGTCTTGTCTGAAATTACTTTTTTTCACCTCCTGGGCAAGGTTTTTATGGGTTGCCGTAATAATACGACAATTAACCGCTATGGTTTTATTGCTTCCAACCCGGTTAATTTCTTTTTCCTGCAACACCCTTAAAAGTTTTGCTTGCATGGCTAAATTCATTTCGCCTATTTCGTCTAAAAAAAGAGTTCCACCATTGGCTTCTTCAAACCGGCCTTTTCGGGTGTAATTGGCTCCGGTAAATGCACCTTTCTCATGACCAAACAATTCGCTTTCTATTAGTTCCAATGGTATAGCCGAAACGTTGACAGCCACAAAGGGGTGCTGTTTTTGATTGGAATTATAATGAATAGCTTTGGCCACCAATTCTTTACCTGTTCCTGTTTCGCCGGTAATGGATACATTAATGTTAGTAGTTATTGCCTTGCTAATTAAATCGTATACCGCCTTTATTGCATCGCTTTCGCCAATAATAG
The DNA here is from genome assembly GCA_050291445.1 of Bacteroidales bacterium. Taxonomy (GTDB): domain Bacteria; phylum Bacteroidota; class Bacteroidia; order Bacteroidales; family NBLH01; genus NBLH01. The sequence continues at coordinate 17,218 of JBNKJW010000303.1, forward strand.
AATTGCTGTAATCGTACTTTTTCTGAACTTCTTGCCGTAATGCATCTATTTCTTTTCTAAGACCGATATTCTTCTGAATATTAAGAATCGTATTATGCAGTCTCTCTTTAATATCGTTTGATTTAACAATGTAATCGTAGGCACCTTCTTTGAGTAAAGAAACCACCACGTTTATATCGTCTTGTTCAGAAATTAAAATTACCTGAATATCGTTATTATATTGTTTAATACTTTTTAAAACCTCTATACCTTTCATGTCGGGCAACCGGTAATCTAAGGTAACAACATCGGGCTGATGGTTCAGGTTTTTAATACATTCTGCTCCATTGGTATAACTTTCTATGTCGAAATCCGGATTTAAAGACAGGTTGTGCACAAGCAATTTGTTATACCACTCATTGTCTTCAACTACAAATATTTTAAAGGGCTTATCGTTCATCTACTAATCAGGGCGTTAATCAAACTAATTATTAAATTCCTTTAATTGCTGATACAAGTTTTTTGTAACTTGTTTGGTTTGTGCATGCAAATTTGGTAATAATTTTAAAATATCGGCTTTATTTTTATCTCTGGCATATTTTTCTATTTGTTTTAGCTGCTGCAATAAATTATTTGCTTCAAGGTGCCTGCATGCCGGAGCTAATTTATGAGCCAAATCTGCTGTTTTTTCATACGATTCATTTTCAATTTTCTGTTTAATATCTTTAAGTCCCAGTAGGGTAGATTGTTCAAATTGTTGAATCATTTCCTGGACAAATGAAATGTCGTTTCCCGCCACATGCAACAGGTTGGAAAGATTACCCTGTACTTCTTCAATTTTTTGCTCATTTGTGATTGCATTTTGCACCGAAGTAGGCGGCAAATGTACATTACTCATAGCCGTGTACAAAGCTTTGTCTGTAAATGGTTTAATTAGAATATCATTAAAATATTCTTTTAATTCTTTGACTTCATCGGCCAGAATATCTGCTGTTACACCAATTACACAAACTTTATCTTTTGGTAGTTTTAGTGTTTCCCGAATGAATTTTGTAGCCATAAAACCATTAATTACAGGCATTCTTAAATCCATCAGTACATAGCTATACCGATGTTTTTTTAATAACTCAATGGCCTCGTGTCCATTTTTTACGGTATCGTGCTGTAAATTCCATTTCCGTAGCGTTAAATTCATTAATTGGCTGTTATATTCTTCATCATCAGCAACTAAAACTCTCGTGTTTTCAGGAAAATATACAGAAAACTGTTCGTCGCTTTTTTTCTTAACACTACTAACATTACCTTCCTGAAAAAACAGCACACTTATAACGCTTGTACCTTCTCCATTTCCACTCTTTATATCAATTGTCCCGTTAAACAGCAAAACCAAATTTTTTACAATGGAAAGTCCCAGCCCTGTGCCTCCATATTGTCCCGAAATCTCATTATTAGCCTGCGTATATTCATTAAAAATATCCTCTAGTTTACTCAGCTCAATACCCAAACCAGTATCATTAATTTCAAGCGTAAGCTTTATCGTTGAATTTTCATGTTGTGCAATACTTGCATTGACATGAATAGCACCGTTTTTAGTGAATTTATTAGCATTACTGATTAAATTGTATAAAATCTGCTGAAACTTGGTTTCATCTCCAAACAAAACAGAATTGGCTGGGTTTTCAACATGCTGATAAATAACATTTCCATTTTTTACCGCTAACTCGTTAAACAACAAACATACTTTGCGAATAACATCAGCAGGATAAAAATGAACCTTATGCAAAGGTAAATTTCCCGACTGAAGTTTTGTTAAATCCAGTACACCATTAATTAAATGTATAAGTTGGTCGCTTGCTTCGTTTACAATACTTAATTTTTCTTTTATATCTGCATGAGCATTTGAGCTAAGTAATTGTTTTACAAAACCTGAAATGGCGTTAAGAGGCGTGCGTATTTCATGACTTACATTGGCCATAAATTGCTCTTTGGCCATGGCTAATTTTTCTGTTTCTAAGCGCGATTTTTCTAAGACTAAATTGTAAGCCTGGTTTTTTCGAATATATTGTACTATTACAATTAACAAGACAATGACAACTGCAACACCTATAATAGTAAACCATGTAATTAATCGGTAAGATTGTTCAGATAAAGTGCGTGCATTTTTAATTCGCTGCTTGTTTAACTCCTGTTCATGTTTTTTCTGTTTATTGATGAAAGAATTAAATAATAAATTGAGCTTTTTGTTTGCTTGTGCCAACTGGTTTTCCTTGGCGAATAATTTTTTCACAAAATCCTGTTCGCCTTTTTCCAACTTATCTAATTGTTCAATAATTTGTTGCGAATTTTTTCTTTTATCTTTTCGCAGACCAAAAAAACGACTTATAAACTTAGGTGAAGACTTTTCTATTTCTTTAAGGTTGCTACTTATACCCGAAATATCAGCCGGTTTTGTGCCTTCTTTCCAAATGGTAATCATTTCTTTCCATAACTTTGTTATTTGATTAACCAGGATGTTAATATTCTCTACTGTGTACTTATACCGCGAATTGTGGGAGTGTTCCTTACTTAGCGCACCAGTGAGGCTATCAATTTGTGCTAAAAACAGGTTGTATTTATTTAAATGTTCTTTTTGATTGGTAATTCCATATAAGCGCACATTATTCTCCGCTTGCTCTAATGCAACTGTTAAATTGTTAATAGTGCGTAATTCACTATTTGGCACTTCTGGAGTAGACAATATGTTTATTGCATGCATTAAATTATTATACGCATAGTAACCTCCTGAAAATATTGCCGAAAAACCAAGAAAAAGAAGAATACCAATCTTAAACGAAATAGTATTGTTTTTTTTATGCATAAAACATTGATTAAAAGCAGCAACTCTGCCAGCTAATTCTACATAAAACTATTAATTTTCTTTTCAATATTATAAACACCTGTTTATACTACAAAATTGCTCTACCCTCACATTAAACTTATTTGTTATTGACTTTTTTGCTTCGTTTTTTTTAAGTGAAGATGCTTTGGTGATGGTTGGGGAAGTTTTGAAGTGGCAGGAGTTTGACAGCAATTAGACCTTTGCCAAATGCATAATCTGGGTTAAACTATCGGGAAAAAATGAATGTTGTGATGATTTGTAAACTTCATAATCGAATAAAATCAAATATGATATTTTGATGCAGGATTATGAATTGATGCATTAATTTTTTAGCAACCATTAAATTCAAAAAGAGATATAAGCTCAAAACCTATATCTCTTTTTGTGGAAATTTTTAATGATTTTTACTATAGTGTAGCTAAAAAACCGCTTAATTCTTTTCTGTTTTTATAGAAAGTCACTGCAATATTATCAAAATCCCGTTCAACAGGTTGCTGGGTCTTTTCAACAATAGATAAAATTGCTTTAATATTCCTATTTAAGTTTTCAAATTGATATTTAATTTCTTGTTCTTTCAAAAATGCAAGAAATTCATCAGCAAAAGACCGTGAGATAAAACTAATATTGGTGAAGTCAAAAACATAAGTGCCACCTTTTTCAAACACCAGTTCATCCTTTAATAAATGGATAGACTTTCGGCTTGAAACAAAAGCAGGAAAATAATCTTTTATGTAAATAAACTTTTCCATAATGCAACTTTCTCGAATGACAAAGTAAATACTTTTAACACAATATACGAAAATTATTCCATGAAGTGAATATAATTGAAGCCCTTAGGTATATTTTTCGGTATTCTTAAAGCAAGTATAGTCCCTTTCCATTTTAACGAATCATCAATTACGTTTATTGCTTCGTGAGTATTTGACCAATAATAGAAAGCCCTGCCTGAAAATAGAAAATAGGCACCATGCAAACCTTTTACCAGCATCCTACGAGAAGTGCTAATACCATAGCCTCTTGATTCAGGCCTGTCTTTAGTACTTTTTCCATTCACGGCATAGTTAATTGCCTGCTCATCAGTAGTTATGTCTTTATATTTCTCTGATGCATAAGAACCCAAAATTCCCTTACCTGTGTCAACAATACATACATCTAAAAATTCCTTTGTAGGATAATTCTGAACCATTATCCAGCCATTTTCAACGTCAGCATGTTCAATTACATTGTCAAAAGCCTCAGAAACCATATAAGTGATTACTGTTTTAAGCTGACCATCTATGTTTAACTGTTTAATAAGGATTTGACGAAAAACATCTAAAATATTTTCCCTGTCTCCTAAATTAGACAAACTCGCCGGTATTGAAACAATTGGTAGGTAATTTTTGTTCCGGTATTTGTTAATTGTTTTTTGCCAATTGCAATCTAATTTAGGATTAAAACCTCCAGGAAAATTCAACAGGTTCAAATAATCATTCCAATTTTTACTGGGTACCAGCTCAATATCTATCCCCAAAGTTTTCAGCCTTGTTATTAATGCCGACAATGGCAATACTAAAAGAGGAAAAGCAAATTTCAATTCCTGTAAGTCAATTACCAATCTATCACCAGTATTGGCTTTATTATATTCTGCCAATGCATCAATTAGCGCATCCAAAGAACGTCCAAGGTTGTCATTTTGCGGTTGTTTTATTTTTATGTAATGTTTATCTGGCATAATCTTTAGCTATTTGCATCAATCTTTTTCAAGTTAGAAAATTTCCTGGTGTTAAAATAAATAACTGATGTTTCCCATGTCTCATAAAGAATTGGAAATCAGTTAAAAAGAAGCATGCTTGTTTTGGTTAATCCATTAATATTCAGTATATTAGTGGTGCAACATTAAGACAAAAAAACATGCTTCGGAATAAAAGTACAAAAGTTTTTTCAGAGACAAGTAACTTTTTCACTTCAACTGAAAAGGGAATTTATAGAATTATGGAACTTTA
>JBNKJW010000304.1:0-26897 GCA_050291445.1 Bacteroidales bacterium
TATGAGGGTGTCTAAAAAGAAGCAAAAGTACGTCATTGCAATCAGGGAGGAAGAAGCAACTCCGAAGGACTCAGCGTAGCTAATCTCTTGAAGACCATAGAGTAACATTTTAGGGATTCCTTAGCTTTGCTAGGAACGACGGCTTTTTAGACACCCTTTTTTAGGTAATAAATCATACAAAACTTAATGGCATTTACTTTTTTTTTCAGGGATGAACCTATTCTAAGACTTGCAGTTGAAAAGCTGGTTCCAAACATTATTGGACGCAGCAGTGTAAGAATCCTTAATGCAGGTTGTGCAACCGGTATGGAAACCTATACTTTTGCAATTTTACTGGCCGAAAAACTCGGTAAATTTGCGCTCCGAAATGTTAAAATTCATGCTGTTGATATTGATAGTGAAAATGTAGATTTTGGTAAAACAGTGCGGGAAGGGATCTACTCAAAAGAGAATTTAGAAAGGGTGCCATCCGAATTTTTCGCAAAATATTTCAGCCAAACTGAGGCAAATGGCAACTTTAAGGTCGTTGACGAGCTAAGAAATACGGTTTTTTTTGAGAAATATGATCTACTGACATTAAAACCATTAAGAAACGATTACAGCATGGTGATTTGTAAGAATGTTTTATTGCATTTTAATCAGCAACAACGGATTGATGTCTTAAAAATGTACCATAACATGTTACTAAATCAAGGACTTTTAGTAATGGAACATACTCAAAGTATGCCTAAAGAGCTTAGTCATAAATTTAAAAAAGTAGTTGATAACGCTCAGATTTTTCAAAAACAATAAGCAGTGAATGTAATCAATCTAACAAAAGATAGTAAAATATACACTTCAAATGTTTTTTATGTTCGTGGAGACTGGAATACTATTAGCGATACCAATACTTTGATTGATGTTGGAAAAGATCCAGCTATATTTGACTCAATTGAAAAAATTAACTCTGGATTAGGTAAAAACAAAATTGACCAGGTAATTCTTACCCATAGTCATTCAGACCATATAGCCTTGTTGCCCCATGTTATTGAAAAATATAAGCCAAAGAAAATATATGCTTTAAACAAACATATAGAAGGAGTAAACCATGTTTTAAAAGATGGTCAGGAAATTAGAATTGGAGATAAATTTTGTGAAGTGTTTCATATATCAGCACATAGCAATGATTCAGTTTGTATCTATTGCAAAGAAAATGGGATATTGTTTGCAGGGGACACCTTCTTTCCTATTGAATTTGAAAATGAGTTATTAAAAGCACAAAATGCTTTTGTTATATCAAGGTTGGAAAGAAAGTCAATTAAACAAATATTTTATGGCCACGGTAGTGCTCAGGATTATTCAAATAGAAAATTTGTGGCTTATAAAAGGAAACAACCATAAACAAGTAATTACTCTCGGCAATAAATCTCACTTAAACAAAACCATAAACCTACAAATCATTAGATAATAAATTTGCCGGTTTTTTACGATTTATTATAGCACCCTAAACTACTCAAACATAAAGTACAAATAAGGAATTGTTCATATCTAATATTTTTTTATCTTGTTCAGCAATAATCTCTGGGACAAATTTCTGTTTATTCTACTATGGGCTTAATTGAATGGGACAACTCCTACAGTGTAGGGAATACTACTATTGATGAACAACATAAAAAGCTAATTAAGCTGATTAATGAGTTTAATGAAAGTACAAATTCTCAAGCAGAAAATAAAAGTATTTCTAAATTATTAGCCGGACTTAAACAGTACATTGTTTTTCATTTCAAAACCGAGGAATTGTACTTGCGCTTATGTAATTACCCTGACTATGAGCAACATAAGAAAGAACACGAAAGGTTTATTAAAAAAGTAGAAAATATTGAACATAAGTTTGCAAGTGGAACCTCTACAGAAATGGATGAAATTACTAACTATTTCACAAACTGGATTACCCACCATATTAAAGATTCAGATGTTAGATATTCCTCCTATATTATTAATATAGAACAAGATTAATACTTCAACACCATTTATTTTTATCAATTATCAAGACAATTTTTAGTTTCAAGCACTAAAATTTTACATCATTTTGTAAAAAACTGCTTAATTGGGGGGTAACATTTTGGCCTTATATGTAATATATTACTATAAAAGATAATATTTGGTTATCAAAAAATTTAGGTTATACTAATTTAATGTGAAAATCTATCAAATGTACAACATCAGTCTTTTTCTGATGTTGTACAAAACTTAACATTGAATTTACAAGTTCTGATTGCCTAAGTTAGATGCATGTAACGTTATGATAATGAGAGATTAGGATTTAGTAACTTATTAATTAAACTAAAACAAAACTTTGTGGTAATCCATAAAGAATTATAATTTTAAGGCTTTATTCTTAAGTATAATTTAGGAAAACTAATCTAAACCGTAGAAGGTATTCCCGAATAAAGCCTATGACGACATATACCGATCAGCAAATACTCAAAAGCCTAAAACGTAGGGAGAGCCATGTTGTGGCCTACATAGCAAAAAAGTTTTTGCCTATGATAGAGCATGTGCTAAGAGAGATTAACCTGGAAGATGAAGATGCTGAAGATATATTTCAAGAAGCATTGATAATTATTATAAAAAAATTAGATAGTGATGAATTTAAACTTACAGCCAAATTTTCAACCTATTTATATGCAGTTTGTAAAAACTTAATTGAACTTAAAAAAAGGAAGAAAGCGATTGAGAGTAAATATATAGTAAAAAAGGCTGATATCAGTTACGAAGAGAACTTTTCGGAAGAATATGACCGAAAATATCAATACAAAATATACAAACATTACTTCTCAAAGCTGGGTTCATCGTGCCAGAATATTTTAAACATGCACTGGCTGGATATGCCAATGAAAGAGATTGCTGAAAAAATTGGCAGCACCGAAGGTTATGTTAGAAAAAAGAAACATGAATGCAAAAAAAGGCTTATTGACTTGATTACAAAAAACCCAGACAACATAAACGCTGATTAAAACCATTAAATCATGTATACAATTGAAAATTACTTAAAACCAAAATTAAGCAAAATTTCTTCATCGCTGTTTGAAAAAAGGCAAAAAAAAAACAGGCTGCTAAAGACTATTGATGAAGTAATGAAAGGTGGGCTAATGGCCACTGAGGCAGAACAAGAAATGATTGAAAAAAAAATTGACAATGTTGCAGCAGGTATTGTAAATGATTTTTTTACAAATATTGATAAACCTGAAAGTATAACAGAGCCTGCATGCTGGTCATAAACAACTAATAAACAATCAATTACTTTAAATTATTTAGATTAATGGCAAAATATACCGAATTAATGTTACAGTATTCAGATAACGAGTTAACTACTGAACAATCAATGATGGTTGAGAAAGAATTATCTGAGAACAGTCTTTTAAAACAAGAATATGCATTAAATCTTGATATAGATAAATGCATGAGAGGCCATGCAATTGCAAACCAAGCATTTGCTGACATTGAACTACCGCAGGTTGAAAAAAAAGCAAAAAATGATATTGCAGAACATTTAATGGATAAATCTGGCAGCAATCATGGTTTGGAATTTTTCATAAAGGGAGCTTTAATTGAGAACGATAGGCTTGAAAGACAAATTGATGAAGCAGAACGCGAAATGATCTCATCCAGTGTGGAGCGCAAAGCTTTTGACTGGGTAAATAGCTGGATCCAACAAAAAGAACAGCTTTTGAAAAATGATCCATCTACTAAGCAGATACTTGACTTTGTGAAACAAGGTATGCAATCCGACTATGAACCTAAGCAAAGAAGCCTTGCATTTAAATCGACCAAAAAGTTATTGTATAAAATAGCTTCGGTTGCTGCTATTTTTCTTGTATCTTTTAGCTTATGGATGCTATTTTCAGCCAAAGAGTCACCCGATGAATTATTTGCCGAATATTATCAGCCTTACCAGGTGATTGACGGGCAAACCCGTAGCAATACAGCAGATGTAAACAAGTTGTTTAAAAATGCTGTTAAATCCTATAAAAAGGGTGATTTTAAGGCATCAGCATTGGACTTTGATAACTTGTTGAGATTAGATAACTCCTCGCCAAAAATGAGGTTACTCTTTAGCATTACTCAAATTGAGCTCCAGAATTATCAAGAAGCAATAGTGGGCTTTACAAACATTATTAATGCTAATGGCGATTACGTTGTTGAGGCTAAATGGTACCTTTCAATGAGTTATCTTAAAACTGGAGAAATAAATAAAGCAAAAACATTGCTAGAAGAATTAGCTGTAACACCTGGTTATTATAAAAATAAGGCCGTTGAATTGCTGGATGAATTGTAAAAGCTCTAAATTTTTCTTCTGTAGAAAATAAAAAAGGCAAAAATAAAAATTACAATAACACCACTCAATAAAATTGAGTACAGCCAAAAATTACTTTTTACTACTGGTGCGGGGTTGCCACTTTGGATATACCCCGACCAGAAATACGGGTTCACCATAGCCGGGCTAACATTATTAATATAATCAAGTTTGGCTTTGCGTAGGGCCTCATTTTTAGGAATCCCCTTGCTCAAATACTCATAAAACTTATTCATTATCACCACACTGGTTTCATCCTGTACTTCCCAAAGGCTATGTACAATTGAAGGCACACCAGCCAAAATAAAGTTTCTTGTAAGGCTCATCACACCCTCGCCACTCGAAATCACACCATCACCTGTGTTGCAACCACTTAAAACAACCATTGAGGCTTTCATGTTCATCATAGCAATTTCGTAATTATAAAACACGCCATCTTCCTCATTATCGGCCTCTTGAGTAATAGCTAAAAAAGAAAAATCAGGATTTTGTATTTCTGCAGAAGCGTGCATTGCAAAATGAAAAATACCACTTTGATCTGAGATGGTCTTAAAAAACTCTTCGTTCGCTTCCCTGCCGACTAACGCCCTTCCATTAAACCAGGTTAAAATAGAATTGATTTCTTTTTCGGTATTCTCAAGTTTTCCAAACTGAAAACGCGACTTACTAATTTTTCCACCACTGTAATAAGGGGCAAAAGCGTAAACATATTCATTTTGATACTTTTTAGGAACATCCTGAAAAAGCAGACTACTTGAATAAGCATAGGAAAAACAATAATCGTATATTAAATATGGGATGGAAGCATAGTTAATGCTTTCTTGATCAATGAAGTGTTTTGGTAAAGCATCAAACGATAAATAGGCAATTTCCTCATCAGGAACAATATAAATTATTGAACCACTAAAATACTGTTCTATAGGTTTAATAAGCTGCAAATACAGTTGATTCAAACACTGATTAAGCTGATTGTACTCCTGGATATCAGAAATAGAACCATCGTGTTTATTCATCTGGCTCCGCACATAATTAATATGTGAAATAAATGAACTATCCAACTGCTTTGTAAAGTAATTAAGTTGATTTTTTGTGACAACAAAAATAAAAAGTCGCCTGCTATTTCCCTTGTTTGCTGGCGATAATGAATATTCAACCAGGGTTTCGCCATTTTTAAGGCGTTCTTGTAGTTTTTTTAGACTAATAACTTCGGTTTTGCTGGTCAGTTTTTCATAACCCGCATAATCTTTTTTTATTTTAGTCACTATTTCTTCAAATTGGTTGTTTAATTTAAATAAACTATGTGACCAATTATTTATTTTTTTCTTATTGGGATTTTTCTTTTGGTTTTCATCAAAAATAAGCTTTTTGTAACTGTATATATTGCTTTCAATATCCTGTTTATTTTGCCTTATACTATCGGGTAAAATGGCTGCAAAGGCTTTATTTTGTAATATTTCCACTCTCAAAAGCGAAGCTTTGCTTTTTTGTGCAAAGGTATAGGCTTGTTTTTTGTATTTTTCGTTTTTAGTTATTTCAAAAAGTTTTAATGAGGCCTCAATTGCCTGAAAGAAACATTTTTTTTCATCCTCGGTAATATTCAGTTTACTACTTTGCGACATGTATCCCCGCCTGATGTTTGAGAGATGCTTTAAAGAAAGCTTAGCAGTGCTTATACAAGCTGCCAACCCCCTGGTTTTATCCTCATTATCAAATGTTTGCAATGACAGCTTATAAAGTGCTTCTGATTTTTTGCTTAAACTTTTCAGCAATTGCAGGTCAGCAATCACATCATCTAGAGGTGGTAAGGAATAAATATCCGAATTATTGAAAGTTTTTGTGTTTGAAATGATAGATTTTTGATAATTATCCAAAGCCTCTCTAATTTGGCCAGTTTGAAGATAAAAGTCGCCGATAGTAAGATAGCTGTTGGCGGTTAAAGGGTGGCGGTCTCCATAATTTTCCAGATATATTTGATGAGAAATTTTAAAATACTTAATCGCCTCCTTTTTTCTTCCAAGCTTGATTAAAAGAGAAGAATAATCGTTGTATACGTTTGCACTTTTATATCTATAATCACCCGTTTCCTTTTTGTACCACTCATTAATGCTTTTTAAATAATATTCTTCAGCCCTATCAAATAGACCTAATTTATCATAGGCTTTAGCCTGATTTTGATATACGTTCTCAAGCCCCGATATGGAATATTCTTTTTTTAATTTTTGGCTGACCTTAAAAAAAGCAATTGCATCCTCATATTTTCCATCTTTAAGTTTTAAAATTCCAATATTTAAATAATACTTTGAAGCCTCAGAGTTTTTCTTTTTTGGCTCAATGCTACTTTCATTTAGTTTTGACAAAGCCTCATTATAAAACTCCATTGCTTTTTCAAAGTCCCCTTTCAATTTATATGTGATAGCAAAATTATTGTATATTGGAGATAGCACAGAATAATCCTCCCCAAAATTTTCAGTGCAAGCTTTTTGGGCCGATTTATAATATCCTATTGCAATATTATATTTCCCAATATCATTGTTTAATATACCAAGACGGTTGTATATAGCTATTTTGTTCCTAATTGTAAGTGAATCTTCCATTTTAAGCATCTTATGAAGCAAAGATTTTGCTTCCTCAAAATCACCATTTGCCCAAGATTCTTTTGAACGAGAATATAATTCATGCTTTGTTTGACCAAATGCGCTGTTGAAGTTTAGTATGAATGAAATTAACAAAACTGTAATTGATAGCCTTTTTATTATCATTTTGTAAAAAGTTAAAAAAAAACATTTTTTGGGGGGTAACATTTTTCGCCTAAAAGTAATAAATAAGTAAACAACAGAAAAAGTTGAAAATATTACTACCAAATAAATATGAAAAATATGAAAACATTTTTTTTAAGAAAGCAAGAAAAGCAAGTAGAAAACAAATCTTTTATCGAAATTCTGGATAACAATGACATTACTAAAATAAAAGATGAGCAATTAATCTTTATAAAAGGTGGAGATGGTGATAACGAAGAGTATTCAGATCTTGACCTAGAATAATTTTTTTGGGTTTTTTACCAAGGATTTTTAATTAGAATAACACAACAACATACTAATCCAAACCTTGTTTTACCACGCGGTAACAAAAATCTATTAGGGTGAATCTTTCCGTAGGGGAAAATTAATAGATTGGGGCTGATGTAATTATTTATCGCGATATTACCGGGAATATTTTTTCCCGGTAATTCCTCAAAACACTTTTGTTTTATAAGTTCCTGTTAATGTATTCTGAATAATCCTTTAGTATTGGTACATACTTATCCTCAAAAAGGACTGATGAAATCAGGTAATCGGCTGTAGATCTGTTCATTGCTGTTGGTACATTGTACAAAACACAAATGCGTAACAGTGCTTTTACATCAACATCATGTGGTTGCGCTTGCATCGGATCCCAGAAAAATACAAAAATATCAATTTTACCATCCGAAATTAACGCCCCCAACTGCTGATCGCCTCCTAAAGGCCCGGATTTTAACTTTCTGATATTTAATTCGCCACTCTCAATTATATCATCTTTAATCAAAGTTTCTTCAACAAGTTTACCCGTGGTGCCAGTACATACAAGATTGTGATTTTTTAGCTTTTCTCTATTGTATGCCACCCATTCAATCATATCAGCTTTTCGGTTATCGTGTGCAACTAATGCTATTCTTTTCTTCATTCGCTTAAATCTTTAAAATTTCTAACTAACTGGTGCTAAGGTATAAACTGCAATATTAACAATATTAATTTATAAAGTACTTACTTAAATACGCCCCTTGCATTAATTTATCCTTTTCTACTCCATTTTTGCGTTTTCTAATTCTTTAACCAGCCTTGTTGTTTTATATACCAATTTTAAAGCTTCCATCAAACCCCATGAATCAGTTGCCACGGCCCGGTTACTTTCCTCTAAAAAGGCATAGGCACCAGCCAGACTTTCAAGATTACCATCATGCACCAAGCCAATAATTTCTGCATTTCTGTTTATAATTGAGCTACCTGAATTTCCTCCAACAATATCGTTAGTTGAAGCAAAACCAATTGGAATGGAAAGATCCAAGCCTTGAGGTGGTTTTTTCCAGCGCTCATGCAAGCCCCAGGGGTAGTCCTTTTCTCCGAATGAAAAATAGCGGTCGTAAAGCCCATAATATGTTGTTTTACCAGGTGCTATGGTGCCATTGTACTCGTATTGTTTAATCACTCCGTCTGAAATTCTTAGTGTTGAAGTTGCATCAGGTGGAATAATTTCACCATAAGCTTCGAAAATTAAACGACCCAACTTGTTATTAAGCACCTCCAGTGTATTGTAAAGTTTTTCTCTTTTACCAGAAATAGTTGCTGTAACAATCCTGCTGGTAGTATAGTAGTGAATAAGTGGATCTTTTGAAGATAAAATAGCATCCGGATCGTTTAGTAAGCCTTCTACAAAACTTTCATCAATTAATTTCGTATTTTCCAGCACATAATTTTGCGCGTCAATACCAGTTTTTCCACCATATGCAATTTTTAACAGTGCATAATCCTTGCCCATTACTTTAAAAAGATAATCGGCATGTGCTATCAGCAACGATTTTTGTAATTCAACATCAACAGGTTGAACAAAAATTCTTTTTTTGGTTTCATTTAGTTTATCAGCTTTGTAGTATTTATAGCGCTGTTCCTCAGGTAGTTTCATCTGCTCGGCATATGTTACCAGATTTTTTGCAGTTTGCCGGTAACTTGATGCATTATATTCCGAAACTGAAATCAACAGTTGTTCTTTTTCAAATTTATTGAGCTCATCAAAAACAGCATCAATTTCGTTCCATAAATTCCCATATTCAGCTTTTAATTTAGGATCATCTTCTACTTTTTGCTTCAGGTTTTTCTCAAAATCTCTTTTTTTAGTCATTAAATAATCATCGTTTAAAGCCATTAACCCACCAGCATAGCTCTTTCGCCCGTTAGCAACACTTAATAAGCGACCAAGCAATTCCTGCTTACGCTCAGGGTTATTCATAAAAAACTTAAAGTAGGCATGATACAATTCATTTAACCGATGGAGAATTACCGGCCTTCTGATATCACGCTGAAATTCCAATTCTCTTATAGACAGTAGCCTGTCAGTGTTACCAGGTCTTCCAACAACAAAAATGGGTTCATTTTCAGCCGCTCCCTTTTTGCTCCAGTTAAAAAAGTGCTTTATTTTTACAGGTTTTCCATTTTCGTAGGCACGTAAAAAAGCAAAATCCAGTTCATACCTTGGGTAAGTAAAGTTGTCCCAATCCCACCCAGTTGCAGCAATTTGCACATCAGGAGCCATCACCAGGCGAATATCATCATACCTTTTATACATGTATAACGAATATTTTCCCCCATTATACAATGTTACAATTTTACAGGTTAGACCAGTTTTTTTTGCATATTTTTCCGTTATTTCATCAAACGCTTTTTCTTTTGCTTCAACTTTTTCTTTATCGGTTTTACCATTTTCTATGGCTTTAAATATTTCTCCTGTAACATCTTTTATTTCAATAAGTTGATCGACGTAAAGATTAGGAAAAACCCGTTCGTCTTTGAGCGTTTTAGCATAGTACCCATCACGGAAAATATTTTCTCCTTCTTTTTGAATTTCCCCGAGTCGCTCCCGAATACAATGATGGTTGGTCATAATCAATCCATCTTCTGATACAAATGCACCGGAGCACCCCCCGCCAAATTGTAATGCCGACTTTTGAACATCCTCCAGCCACTCTTTATCAGGGTTGAAATTGTATTTCTTTTTATATTTTTCAAGCGGAACAGCATCAAAGGTCCACATGCTTCCAAAATCTTCGAAAGAAAATTTCACTTTATCCAAGTCCAGTGGTTCATAAATGGTCTTTTGGGCTTGTAACAAATAAGTTAAAACTAAAAAAAGAGAAATAGCTACTATTTTTTTTAGATTGTTCATAATAACCTGAGTTCGATTAAAAATATTCACACAATTTGAATTAATTTTTAGCAGAAATTGCAACAAATTTTTGAAGGACTATCGGGATAGTTCTATAAAAATTGGTGTAATTTATGCAAAAATTACTCAAATCTAATAGAAAATTCATTCAAAAATATAAAATAATAGTGCTGAGCGGTGCAATGATTATACTTTATACATAAAATGAGTGCTTACTACCCGATTCTTGCATTTACTTCAGCAAAACAAAGGCAGCCCAAAAGTACGGCAGGTATTTTCTTTTCATTTCATTTTGTGCAAGACTAAAAGCTTCAGGAATAGTAAAATTAAGATTTTTGTAGGTGTAGAAATACTTCATTAATTCAACTGTTTGATAATCGGGTATTTGCCAAAGACTCATTATAACATATTCAGCCCCAGCTATTTTAAATGATCTTTGTAAGCCATAAACACCCTCGCCCCCCTTTATTTCACCCAGGCCAGTTTCGCAGGCCGAAAGCACAACCAGTTCGGTATTTATCAGGTTGGTATTGCTTACTTCATAAGCCGTAAGAATTCCATCCTCGGCATTTTCGGGCATTTGCAGATTGTTCCAGCTTCGGTTGGCTCCGGCAAACAATAAACCCGAACGAAAAAGGGGGTTTTTAGACACCTCAAAAGCGTTAAAACTTCCATCAACCGAACCTGTTGTTGGAATGGTATCCGGATCTTCAATAAAAAAACCATGAGTTGCTATATGAATGATATTTGGTGAAATAATATCCCCGGTATATTGTTTAAAGGTTTCTTCAATGGCCTTATCGCCCTTATAACTCTCAATTTCAACCTTTTGCGACCTAAACAAAGCTTCTATGGCTTCGGTTTCTTCTAAGGTACCATGCAAATAGTTCCAGGTGGTTCCTCTATTTGCTGTTTGTGTTAACAGTTTCACTTTGCTTTTGTCTCTTTTCAGCTCAATGTCTTTTTTATATGATCGCGTTAATTTGGCAATTTCTTCCGGGCGCACATCATAATCAATCCCACCATACAAGCTTACCTTGTATTCAGTATTGGTAACGTATCTTTCATGATCAATAATATTACGTGTACTAATAAGGGTGTTTAACTTGTATTTATCTGATAGATAGGTACTGTCGTTAATTGATAATGCAGCATAAGAAATTGTGTGCAGAAGCCCTCCGGGAGAATAATAAATGGTTTTAGCACCTCCTAAATACTTTTCAAGTGGTTTCCAGGTTAAATCATATAAATGACTGCTTATTTTATCATTTTCAGGTTTATAACCTTCCTCTGCTCGGCTTTTTTTATGATATAGATGGCCAATAAACCCTTCATCAGAGTAATAATTCTTCTTTTCTAACAAACTATCCAACTGATTTTCCTCAAATAAAAAAACCATTTTGGGGTACTTATAATCAGGTCTTAAAATCAGGGCACAATAAAATACACTATCAGTATAAAAAAGATTACGGTAATTAAAAACAAGAAATTCTATGGCTACTTCATCCTTTTGCAGGCTTTTTCGGATATCTTTCCAGCCGGCAATATTAATCTGAGCACTTGAATTAATGATTTTTGGATGCGTAGTTACCCGCTTTTCAAGTTTTTCAGCCCTATCTTTAAACATTTTTACTGAATCTTCATTTAATTGCTTATTTGAGGTATATAAACGACCCTGCTTTTCTTTCAGGGAAATAAATTCAAGGTAATCTTTGATTAACGCAGAATCACCTGTATGAAAAACAGCCTTTCGCAAGTTTTTCTCAGCTTGAAGCATCAACCCTTTCCTTGCTAAAATATTATCATATGCAAAGCTTGTAAGTGCAGGGTTTCGCTTTTGTTGATTAAAATAAAAAGAGTAATAAGTGTCAAATAAATAATCTGTTGAATTCAAAAAAGCATCTGATTCTGAACCAGTCATGTACCTAACAGATTCATTTATACGGTTAATTAAACTTTCATTAGCATGTACAAGGTTCTTTTCGCACTTTTTTATCTGATCTGTTTCAAAATACAAGGCAGCCAGGTTGTTTTGTATTGCGGCGTACTGAAAATGTAATTCGCCAAAAATTTTCCTGGTTAACTCTGCTGCTTCGAGCAAATCTTTTTCAGCTTTTTTGTACTCCTTAGTTCTGATATACATTTCGCCACGACTATTCAAAAAATAAGAATATTCAGGGTGGTTTTTGCCAAAAGAGGCCAGTATGATTTCGCCACTTTTTTTGTAAGATGATTCTGCAATATCAAAGTGACCATAAGTCTTATATAGTTCAGCAATTTTTTTCATCAAAATCCCTAAATCACCATGCTTTTCCCCATAAAAAGAAACCCCGAAATTGTAGGCTTTCAGGTAAGTATCAGCAGCATCTGTTATTCGTCCGGTTATTTCATAAAGTCCGCCTAAGTTAGTTAGTAAAGCATAATAGGTATTTTTGTAAACGCCCTGACTTTCAATAATTTCCAGGCCTTTTAAATAAAGAGGTTCAGCTTTTTTATAATTTCCTGATTCCTGATACAACACTGCCAGACCATTCAATGTAAAAACATAATCGGGATGATTTTCACCAATGGTTTTTTTTCTAATTTCTTGGGCTTTTAAATAGTACTGTTCCGAAAGAAACAAATCACCTTGTTGGTAATATAGAACCGCCAAATTATTTAAAACCCAGGCATAATCTGCTGTATTTTCCTCACCGCTTTTTCTTAATATTTCAAGGGCATCAATATAATTATTTTCAGATTTTGAAAACTCACCTTGCTCAAAATAAGCAACGCCTAATGTTGATAACGAGTTTGCATATTTTAAGTCCTCTCCACCTTTTCGCTTTCTATTTTTACTAATTAGCTGATAGGTCTTTATGGCTTGTTGTAAATCGCCTTTTTTTCTGAAAGTATTAGCCAAAAGAGATAAATAATTAAAACTTTCTTCAGCCAGTTCATCTTTAGCTAGTTGCTGATTAACAACAAGTTGCCTCAACCCTATTGCTTTATCAAATTCAGCATTTTTTTCATAAATAGCAGCTTTGTTATTCAGTTCAATTAAATGGTTTGCATGAAATTCACCATCAACCTCATTGGTAATGGCTATAACTGTATCCTGGTAAAGCAATGCCTTTTTGTAGTCTTGTTTATGCTCATAAAGTCGCTTTAAAAAAATGTAGGAATCAACATAAAAAGGGGCTTTTTTATCCAATGTCTTTTTTCTGGTATTTAAGGCTTCCACAAAAATAGATTCGGCTTTATCATACTCTTTGTTATACATATAAGCCTCGCCTAAAGAGCATGAAGATTTTAAATAGATGGGGTGTTTTTTGCCAAGAATCTGCCCAACAATGTGTATTACTTTTTGATAGCCCCAAATAGCTTTGATATAGTTTTTTTCAATAAGGTAAACATAACTAAGGTTGTTTAATAAGGCTGCATAATCCCCGCTAACTGTGTCGGTTTTGCTTAATAATTCAATGGCCTTTTCTCCATTTTCAATAGCAGATTTATTTTTCCCAGCTTGAAAGTCTTGTGCCATTTGCTGGTAATACTGCTGCCAGTCTTGCGAAATGGAGTTTATTGGTACAAAAAATAGAATAACTATCAATGTAACTAGCCAATTTGGAAATATTTTCCTCATTTCAAATGTAATTTATGGTTATAGTATGGCTAAATTAGTTAAAGTTTTGAGACAGTTTCTTTTATGCTAAATAAAAATACCAGCTGTTTTATCTTTTTCTTTTTGGTTCTTTTCATCAAGCAAAAGAACCAAAAATCAAGACAAAAATATTACATTAAGCCCCCATAAACCTCTTTCGCAAAATCAGCCAGCGACGGATCCCTTGCCCCTGTCAGTAACAAAACAGCCCCTTCTTTCAACCTGGGTTTTACTTTCTTTGGCAACTCCTTCCTATCTTCAACAAAAAATGCATTTGAATGATATTTTCTTATATCTTTAATTAAATCATTTGCTGAAATATCTTTGGTCACAGTTCCGCCAGCATAATAAATTTCCGACATCCACACCTCATCTTGTTCTCTTAGCGCCTCAGAAATTTCCTTTACAAATTCGTTTCTCAAAAATTTAGTAGGAGTAAAACCATGTGGCTGAAACCATACAATTAACTTACTATCAACAAATTGACACGCTTTAATAGAAGCTGCAAGCTTTGCAGGATTGTGTGCATAATCATCAATCAGAAAAACACCACCTGGCTGACCGATTAACTGGTGTCTTCGGTAAATTCCTTTATAATTTTTGAGTGATTTTGCCGATTCTTCAACAGAAACACCCATTTGAAAACAGGCCGCAACAGCAGCCACTGCATTTTCCATGTTGTGCTGACCCAATACAGGAACCTCAAAGTTTACATTGTTTATTTTAAACAGGATGCTGAAACCCTTTTTGCTAAAATCAGTGGCACAAAATCCACAATTTGTATTAAAGCCAAAGTCAAAATCAAGGTTTTCCGAAAAGGGCTTTGTCCGCTCATGTGACTGGTTTACAATCAATTTACCTTTAGTATTTTGCTTAAAATTAGTAAAAATAGCTTCGAGCTCCTCTAATTCTTTATGGTCTTTATCAATATTTAGGATAACTCCAATTTCCGGTTCGTATTTAACCAATGAACCATCCGATTCATCAGCTTCAATTACCAGCCAGTCATTATCAACAGCAATGGCGTTGCCAATTTTTCCCTTTTCCTGCAAGGCAACCAAACCAGCACCACCAATAAACGAAATTGGCTTGCCTGTCTGTTCCATAATATGATAAATCATGGCAGCGGTGGTTGATTTTCCTGAAGTTCCGGAAACAGCTATTGTTTTTTTTGTTCTGCAAATAGCAGCCAGTAAATCTGCCCTATGAATTATCGGAATTTTTAACTGCAAGGCTTTTTGGTATTCAATATTACTTTCCTCAATAGCAGTAGAAACAACAAAAACTTCTGTTTCAGTTGTCACTCCGCTACCATCCTGCGGAAAAGTTTTGACACCTTCAGCATTTAACTGATTTTCAACCTCTTGCTTTTCACCTGACTTAAACTGTCTGTCGGAACCCGAAACTGTTTTACCTACCCCCGATAGATATTGTGCAATGGCACTCATTCCGGTTCCTGCCACCCCAATAAAAAAAAAGTTGTTATAATTATTGATGTTCATCTTATTCCCATTTAAGAAACTAATACCAAACCGCTATCAAAATAATAAAAAAGGCTTTGGTATAACTAAGCGAATATAGAGAGCGATCTCATGAACGCAGTGAATAATGCCGAAGAATTAACATATTAAGAAAATTTATTTTCTGTTACATGATAACCATTCGGTATAACTCCAAAAATCTATTTTCCTACATCCTCATTCTCAGGATCCAGCATTTTAAAAACCTCTTCATTCTTTAAAATTACCAGACCAAGTCGCTCATCCGAAAGCCCTTCTTTGACTTTAAAATTAAAGAAAGGCTTGCCATTTTCTACTCTTGAATCAAAACACATAAATCGAACCTGTTCAAATTCCTGAATTTCCTTCCCTAATTCAAGCAAATGTGATGATAAAATAAAAAAACTTGCCTGCCACTTCACTAATTCCTTGATTATCAGAAAGGAACCATCAAAAGCATCTTTTACATTCGTACCTTTGAATAATTCATCAAAAACCACAAATGCTTTTTTACTGTTTTGCAAAGCCTTTGCGGCTTCTTTAACCCTTTTTACTTCGCTGTAAAAATAGCTGTAACCTTTTGGTAAATTGTCTGAAACATTTAAACTGGTGAAGAGTTGATCAAACAGACTTAGTTTCATCGATTTTGCTGGTACGCCCATTCCAATATGAGACAGAAAAATTGCCACCCCGCAAGCTTTCAAAAAAGTTGTTTTCCCTGCCATATTTGGTCCTGTCAGAAAAATAAAGTTCTTGCTATCGACAAAATCAATTGTATTGACAACCGGCTTTTTTAAAAATAAATGATACAACTCTTCAATCTCAAAATAAGCCTCATTATTTTCAATATATTCCGGAAAACTAAGATCATATTTATCGCAAGCCCTGGCTTTTGAAATCAAAACATCCAGATCAAAGAGCAAATCAAATAGCTTAAGTATTTCATCCTTATTTGTTTCACGAAAAATTTTATCAAAATACAAAAGTTGTACAGAAGAAACAGTTTTTACAGACTTCAATTTAAGGGCTTCATTAATTAGTTGAAGTTCAAATATTTCATTAATTTGGCTAAAAATGTCTGCTAACAAAACAGGAAGTTCCCCCCCGGCATGCTCATTATAAAATATTGATACTTTTTTTAGAAAACTTAATACATACTTAGGTCCCAAAATAAAAGTCTCCTTATAATCTTTGTAATGAAACCTGTACGAAATATTTTCAAAAAACCTTCCGACTACATTTTTGCTAATGGATGGTTTTGATTTAGAAAAGAAATAAACATCCAGCAAATCCATTAGTTTCCCGTCCACGGGGAGTTGCCAGTTTTTTAAATCAGAAAGGATGTATTTTATTCCTTCCTGTGTGTCTTCTATTTCTTTAATTGAATCAAAGGGCCGTCTGAAATTTTGCTTTAATTTATATTCACCGCCTGAGGTAGTAGTTAAATTAAGTAGTTCAAAAACACTCAGTCCATGAGCATCTGTTTCTAATAGTTCAAGTTCTTTTAAAGTTTGTAAATCTATTTTCATAGTTTATACAGAGTGGCTAATTATCCAACTTAAAATGTATATCTTTTTTTGGCATATGGATTTCCACCACGTTCAATAATTTTATCAAAAACCTTCAGTTTTTCTTCATCCGTATAATCAGCCCAATTAGAAACCTCTTCGCGTGTGCGATAACACCCCATACAAACCGATTCATTATCATATTTACAAATAAGTCTGCAAGGGTTTTTTATTTTGCTTTTTGGTGTCTCCATTTTTTGTTGTTTTTACAAAGGTAAAAGATAATATTTACTGAAAAAATCATCCTCCCACACCCAGTTATAAAATGCCCAATGAACAAACCCGTCTGCACATTTAAAAAGTACATTGTTGAAAATATTGTAGAAAAAATGACCTGTGATTTTATCAACTATCTGAAATCTCAAAGATTAGCTGATTTTTTATAACACTGCTTTTACTTTCCTTAATTTTCTAAGTAGTAATCGTGGTACAATTACCAATATTTTTGTAAATTAATGCCCTGATTACTAAAGAAGTTTTAACTATCAAATTATTCAAACATTCTTTAAATTTTTAAATAATTATTGTTATGGATAATAAAGACAAAGAAAAAATTGAAAGAATAAAAGCTGATCGAAAAGCGGCACATCAGTACTACACCGACAATTCGGAAGTGTACCGCAGTTTTGTTGAAATGGAATTAACCACCTTTCAGGATGGAGCCCTAAGTAAAAAACATAAAGAGCTAATTGCCATCGGTATTTCTATCAGAATAAATTGCGAATCGTGCCTTGAATGGCATATAAAACAAGCGATACACGCAGGAGCCAGCAAGCAGGAAGTTATTGAAGCCATTGAAGTAGGAATGGAAATGGGTGGTGGGCCAGCCACTGTTTCAGCTCGTTTTGCAATGCAAGTACTTGAATATTATATAATTAAAAACAACAATTAAGATTGATAAGTGATTGAACCAGATTGAAAGAAGATTGATATCAATCCCTTCAATCTAATTCAATCTTTTCAATCTAATTCAATCTTTTCAATCCATAAACATGATACAACCCATCACCCAAATCACCAACCCAAAAGCTCTTGAAAATGCTTTAAACAGGTACAAAAAGCACGGTATTATTTTACCTACTTTTGCCCAGCAGAAAAACCCAGAGCTAATTCCTGAAAAAATTAAAGAAAAACTAAAAAAAACAGGACTTTGGGATTTTGACCCCTTGAATTTATTCAGAATTAGCTGGAAAAACGAGCCTAAGGAATACGGAGGCCTGTTTGGCAACCCCAACTATATTGAACTACCTAAAAAGCTTACCGGCGTTGATGCAAGAATCATCCTGTTGATAGGCAAATGGTTCCCCACAGGGGCACACAAAGTAGGAGCTGCCTACGGATGCCTGGCACCAAGAATTATAACAGGTGAGTTTGATCCTGATTTTCATAAAGCGGTATGGCCCTCAACGGGTAATTATTGCAGGGGTGGTGCTTTTGATTCAAAATTGATGGATACTGAGGCCATTGCCATTCTGCCCGAAGAAATGAGCCGCGAACGATTTGAATGGTTAAAAAAGACAGCCAAGGCTACAGTAATTGCCACGCCCGGCAGCGAATCGAACGTGAAAGAAATTTATGACAAGTGTTGGGAGCTAAGAAGAACCAGGGACGATGTTGTTATTTTTAACCAATTTGAGGAATTTGGAAATGCTGCATGGCACTATAATGTTACAGGCAATGCCATTGACGAAGTTTTTAACCTGGTAAAAAGTAAAAATAGTCAATTGGCTGGTTATGTTTCAGCTACCGGGTCGGCAGGAACAATTGCTGCGGGTGATTATTTACGGACTTTACACCCATTTATAAAAGTTGTTGCTTCTGAAGCACTCCAGTGCCCTACCCTACTAAGAAATGGCTTTGGTGCACATCGCATTGAAGGAATTGGTGACAAACATGTTCCATGGATCCATAACGTAAAAAATACGGATATGGTAACTGCTATTGATGATGAAGATGCCATGCGAATTTTCCGCCTTTTTAATGAGCCAGAAGGGTTAAAATATTTTGATACTTTGGACTTAGATCCGGCAATTGCAAAGCGTTTGAAGTGGCTGGGTATTTCATCTGTAAGCAACTTATTATCAGCCATTAAAGCGGCAAAATATTACGAAATGACTGCTGATGATGTAATCATCACTGTTGCGACCGACTCAGCCGAAATGTACCATTCGAGAATTGAAGAATTAAGAGAAGACCTGGGTGAATACACCGAAATGCAGGCAATCATAGATTTTGAAAGGCGACTTATAGGTCAGCAAGCCAACAATATGAGAGAACTAACTTATCCTGACAAGCAGGCAATTCATAACCTAAAATACTTTACCTGGGTTGAACAGCAGAGCAAAAGTATGGAAGATTTAGAGCAACTTTGGTACGACCGAAATATCTGGGACACCATGTTCAAGCAAGTCGAACGATGGGACGAATTAATTAATGAATTTAATGAGAGAACAGGCCTATTAAAGAAATTAGAACTTTGAAATTAGAAAATAGAACTTTGTTCAGCACTAATTCCTAGGTTCTAATATACTAATTTCCAACATACTAACAACTAAGCCTTGTGAATAACAAATTTTATTACCAATGCACAACATGTAATAAAACCTGGCAACAAGAGCAGGTACTTTATTTATGTCCTGAATGCAGTAAAAAAAACAACGCTACTTCGCCACCAAAAGGTGTGCTGAAAGTTGTTTACAATTATCAGCCAGAAGAAATACCAGATACTTGCAGTTTATCAATGCCTATAATGAGGTTTGAAGAATTACAGATGAATCAATTTGTTGATTTACTGCCGATTATAGATGTTCGAAATTTGCCAGAACTAAAAGTTGGGAATACTCCCTTGTACAGATACAATGAAATTAATGGCGAAAAACTGCCTTTTGAATTGTACTTAAAAGACGATTCGCAAAACCCGACTTATTCGTTTAAAGACAGGGCTTCGGCTATTGTTTCGGCTTATGCCAAAGAAAAAGGCTTTGACACCATTGTTACGGCCTCTACTGGTAATGCAGGCTCCTCATTGGCAGGAATTTGCGCTTCGCAAGGGCAAAAAGCCATTGTTATGGTTCCTGAAACTGCCCCATTGGCCAAATTAACCCAGATTATCATGTATGGTGCAAAGCTTATTCCGGTAAAAGGAACTTATGACGATGCCTTTGAATTAAGCATAAAAGCCTCAGA
Organism: Bacteroidales bacterium; assembly: GCA_050291445.1. Classification (GTDB taxonomy): domain Bacteria; phylum Bacteroidota; class Bacteroidia; order Bacteroidales; family NBLH01; genus NBLH01. The sequence continues at coordinate 20,188 of JBNKJW010000304.1, forward strand.
AGAATTTGGCTGGTACAACAGAAATACTGCTTACAATCCGTTGACTATTGAGGGGAAAAAAACGGTTGCCTTTGAGTTGTTCGAGCAACTGGATTATCAACTCCCTGATAGGATATTTGTCCCCGTTGGCGATGGGGTGATTGTTTCTGGTGTTTACAAAGGATTTGAAGACTTATTAAATTTAGGAATTATTGAAAAAATACCAACACTTGTTGCTGTGCAGTCAAAAGGCAGTAATAATTTAATCAGGAATATAGCTACTGCTGATTTTGAAGCCATTGCAAGCAATACCATTGCCGATTCCATTTCAGTAGATATTCCTCGAAACTTCTACATGGCAAAAGATTTTATCAAAAAATACAAGGGTGAAATACTTTCAGTTACAGATGACGAAATTTTGAATGCATCCAGGCTTCTTTCAAAATCCACAGGTTTATTTGCCGAGCCTGCTGCAGCTGCTGCTTATGCAGGTTTTCTTAATTATTATAAAAATGGGCAACTTGAAACAGGTTCTAAAAATGTAGTTTTATTGACTGGTAGTGGGTTGAAAGATTTAAAATCGGTAAATGAGGTGATTAGGATGCCGGAATCGATTAATCCTACTATTGAAAACCTGGCTAATTTCATAAAATCAACAGAAGGTTAGGAGAAAAATTTAATTGTTTATACTTTTGTGTTTAATGCAAAGGGAACAACACCCAAGCCTTCCAATAACACATTTAAAAATTCTCCTAGCTGACCCACTTCCTCAATTTTTAAAGAGTTATTAAAATTTCATTCCACAAATGATGCATTTAATTAAATTTTGATGTATCTTGCCAAGATATTAGCAAGGTTAAAAACGTCAAGTACAATAAATGGCAACATTTGGAGAGTTTATTAGAAGTGAAAGAAACAAGCGAGGTTTAAATCAAAGTGATTTCGGACAGCAGTTTGGAATCATAATGACTGACATGAGTAAAATCGAAAACGGACACAAGAAGTTTCCATCGGCAAATCTTGAAAAACTAGCTGAATTTCTGAAAATGGATTTTATGATGGTTAAAAACTTATTTGTTGCGGATATTTTAGTTGAAGAAGCTCATAAATACAAGTGTTCAGATGCTGTATTTTCTGTAGCTGAATCTCAATCAAAATACATTAAAGAAAAGAATGTGAAACAAGGCAAAATGAAATTCTAATATGAAACAGAAAAAACTCGTACAAGTATTAGGATTTAAACCTAAAGAAAATACTTCTGGAATATTTCACAAGACATATTCTAAATGCAATAATTACGGAATTGAGATAGATTTTGAAAAAGAAAATTTCAATTTTGGAGACAAAATTAAAGCTGAAAGCAAAACCACTCAAAATTTTTCACAAGCTGAAAATTGGGTTGTTTTAGAATGTGTGAATAGATTATTGGAAAAAGGTTACCAACCTCAAAATATTACTCTTGAAAAGACTTGGGCAACTGGCCATGGTACAAGTGGACGATTGGATATTTTAGTAACCAATGATGACGGTTCTGCTTACCTAATGATTGAATGTAAAACCTGGGGACCTGAATTTGATAAGGAATTTAAAAACTTAGAAAAAAACGGAGGACAGCTTTTTACCTATTTTCAGCAAGACAAAAATGCTGAAATTATAATGCTTTATGCTTCTGAATTGGATGGAAACGGAATAAAGTACAGAAACGAAATTGTTAAAATTGAAGAAGACTACCGTCAAACAGGTAATGTTAAAGATTTGTATGAACGTTGGAACAAGTTGCCGAAATCGAATGGAGTTTTTGACAACTGGGTAAATCCTTATGAGTACAAAAGTAAAGCTATATTAAAAGGTAATTTAGAGGTGTTAAAACAAGAACACAGTAGTTTTATTTTTAACCGCTTTTTAGAGATACTTAGGCACAATGTTGTATCAGATAAGCCAAACGCTTTTAATAAAATCTTCACGTTGTTTTTATGTAAGATTGTTGATGAGTATTCAAAGAATGATGATGAAGAACTCGAATTCCAATGGCTTGAAGGAAAAGACACACACATTAGCTTTCAAAAAAGATTGACCGACCTTTATAATAAAGGAATGCGTGAGCTTCTTGAGAAAAATGTTACAGATGTTAGCGATAGCGAGTTTGATAAACGTTTTTTTCAAGTAGATGAAAAATACAAAGATGAGTTCAAAGAGATTTTAACTGAAATACGTCTTAAAAAGAACAATGAATTTGCAATTAAAGAAGTTTATGACGATGCTTCGTTTGAAGAAAATGCAAAAGTTGTAAAAGAAGTTGTTGTATTACTTCAAAATTTCAGAATTCGGTATAATTATCGGCAACAATTTTTGAGTGATTTCTTTGAATTGCTTTTAACCACAGGATTAAAACAAGAATCAGGACAGTTTTTCACCCCTGTTCCTATTGCTCGCTTTATTATTAAAAGTTTGCCTTTACAGGAAATTACTCAATCAAAAATTGAAGCTGGAAATAAAAACGATTTACTGCCTACCATAATTGATTACGCAGCAGGAAGCGGTCATTTTATTACCGAATCAATGGAAGAGGTTCAAAAGTACATTGATAATCTTGAAAACCTTAGTAAGTTTAAACCAGAAACCCGAAGGCAAATTGAAGGATTTAAAAACATTCAATTTGATTGGGCTGAAAAATATGTGTACGCCATTGAAAAAGATTATCGTTTAGTAAAAACAGCTAAAGTAAGCTGTTATTTGCATGGCGATGGTTTGGCAAAGGTAATTCATGGTGATGGTTTGGGCGATTTTACGACTTCAACTGAGTTCAAAGATTTACTGAAAGAAACCGATAAAACATATCCGCAAGACAATAAGCAATTTGATATTATCATTTCAAACCCTCCGTATTCTGTTTCAGCTTTTAAAGGGCAAATGGATGAAGAAAAATCGAAAAAAGGATTTGATTTATATAACCGTTTAACTGACCAAAGTTCTGAAATTGAGTGCTTATTTATAGAGCGAACCAAACAACTTTTAAAAGACGGAGGTGTTGCAGGTATTATTTTACCAAGCAGTATTTTGAGCAATACAGGAATTTATACGCAAACACGAGAAATAATCTTAAAATATTTTGACGTATTGGCAATTACCGAAATGGGTTCAAATACATTTATGGCAACTGGTACAAATACCGTTACTTTGTTCTTAAAACGCAGGAATAATGCCGATGCGTTTAATATTGAAGAGGCAATAAAAAAGGTATTCGTTAATTTACAAGACGTTACCATAAATGGAATAGAAAAGCCATTGCAAAAGTATGTATCTCATGTTTGGGACACTATTTCAATTGACGATTACAAAACCTTATTGCAAAAAACTCCAAACGAAAAAATACAACAACACGATATTTACAAAGAATACACTAAGAAAATAAAAGCTAAAAACGAGCAAGAACTTTGGAACAACATTTTTGCTTTGGAACAAAATAAATTACTGTATTTCATAATTACCTACCCTCAAAAACTGGTTTTGGTAAAAACAGGTGAAAAAGATGCCGAAAAACGGTTTTTAGGTTATGAGTTTAGTAACCGTAGAGGTAGCGAAGGTATACACCCCATACAACGCAGTAAATCTATTGATGAATGCACGCAATTGTACGATGCAGATAATTTTTCAAATCCCCAAAAAGCAAGCACTTACATTTATAAAGCTTTTAATGGTGAGTTTGATTTAGAAATAGCCGAAAACCTAACATCAAATATCAGCTATCAAAACTTGGTTGATATGCTCACTTTTGACAGAGTGGATTTTGAGAAAAGCATTTCTTTAACTGCTAAAAAAAAAGTTAATATTGAGAGCAAGTGGGCAATTGTAAGAATTAAGGATTTATGTGAAATAGGACGAGGTCGAGTAATCAATAAAAAGGAAATTGAGTCAAACTTTGGAGAATTCCCAGTTTATTCATCTCAAACTTCAAATGAAGGAATTTTTGGTTTCTTAAATACTTATGATTTTGAAGGGGAATATGCTACTTGGACAACTGATGGTATTTATGCTGGAAGTGTTTTTTATAGAAATGGAAAATTCAATTGTACTAATGTTTGCGGAACATTAAAAGCTAAATCGGATAATATTAACATGCGATATTTAGCATATTCACTCCCAAATTACACCAATGAGTATGTGGTAAAAGTAGCGAACCCAAAATTGATGAATAATGTAATGGCGGAGATAAAAATTCCGTTACCCCCAAAAGACATTCAAGAAAAGATTGTTTCTGAAATTGAGCTTTTAGAAAAACAAGAGCAAAAGGCGGTTGAAGAAATTGTAAATCAAAGACAAAATATTGGTGAAGTCATTTCCAAATCATCAGGAAAACTAACCATGTTAGAAGAAATTACTTCAAAGATAGGAAGTGGAGCTACCCCAAGAGGTGGCAAAGGTTCGTATCAAGCAAGTGGAATAAGTTTGATTCGTAGTCAGAATATATACGATAATTATTTTGTCGAAGCAGGTCTCGCCTTTATCAATGAAGAACAAGCAGAAAAGTTGAACAACGTAACTGTTGAAAAGAATGACATTCTGTTTAATATTACAGGTGCATCAATTGCCCGTTGCTGCATTGTTGAAGAAAAATATTTGCCAGCAAGAGTAAATCAGCATGTTTCTATTATTCGTACAAATGAAAAAGCATTGCCAAAATATGTACAAGCAATTTTGGTTAGCCCAGAGTACAAAACAAAACTTCTTGAAATAGGCGATGGTGGCACTTCAAGAGAGGCAATAACAAAATTGCAATTAGAAGAGTTTAAAATTCCATTACCATCAATTAAAGAACAAGAAAAAATAGTGGCTGAAATAGAGAAAATTGAAAAGAAAATAGCCAATTTGGAAAAAGAAATTGAATTGATACCAAAACAAAAAGAACAGATTTTAAAGAAATATTTGGAATAGGGAATATACTATAAATTTATTTACAACCAATATTTTGACAATTCAACAAAGCAGGATAAACACCTGTTAATCAGTAAAATAAAACTGAATATTTAACTATTAAATAAGCGAAACTAATAAAGAACTTCCCATCCTCCCCCTTTCTTAGAAAACATTCCTGTTTTTAATTCGCGATTCGCGAATCGCGAATTAAAATGCCATTTAAATCCTATCTTTGCCACAGAGAGAAAAAAAAATGTAATTTCAAAGCTCGAACAGATAATTCAATTATACTAAGACTTAAAAATTTAATCCATGATACAAATAAAAACCTTTGTATTCAATCCCTTTCAGGAAAACACCTATTTAATCTACGATGAAACTAAAGAAGCCGTAATTTTTGACCCGGGTTGCCATGCAAACCAGGAAGAAGAGCAATTGGTAAGCTTTCTAGAGGAAAATGAACTAAAACTAGTTCGTTTGTTAAATACCCACTGCCATATCGACCATGTTTTGGGAGTTCGCTTTGTAAAAGAAAAATTTGGGTTAAAATTTGAAGCCCACAAAGACGATGAATTTTTGGCAAAAAATGCTAAATCGCATGGTGCTGCCATGTTTGGTATTCAAATGAAGGAAGAAACACCTGCTATCGATGTATATTTAAACGAAGGAGAACAAATCAAATTCGGTAACTCAACACTCGATATTGTCCATGTACCAGGGCATTCACCAGGGAGCATTGTTTTTTACAACCAAAAAGAACAGCTGATGATTGTAGGCGATGTACTTTTTAACGACAGCATTGGCCGCACCGATTTGCCTGGTGGTGATTATGATCTGCTTGCAAGCGGAATAAAAGGTAAATTATTTCCACTGGGCGATGATATGAAAGTATATCCCGGACATGGGCCTTATACTACCATTGGAAAAGAAAGAAGGACGAACCCTTTTCTGTAACTGGTTACTGGGCCCTGGTTGCTTGTTACTGGCAAAATGGGCATTAAAAAACAAGCAACCGGTATCAAAAGTTACTGATTAACTAACACAAAGGTAGTAAAACCGGCCGCCAAACCAATTAACGAACCAAAAATGGCATTGTTTATTCGTTTTTGTTTAGCAGCTTTTTTATAACCCAACAAATAATGATCACTACTTTCGTATTCGTTAGGAATTATAATTTTCTTTTCACTGGGTTTTGTTGAACCAATTGCTCCGCAATAAGCCAATGGGATTAAAGGAGAGTAAATTGGGCTAATAAAAACAGCTGCTGTTCCAGCTATTCCAGCTCCACCAACCGTAGTTAAAGGGCTTTTAAAGTTAAGGCGGGCATCTGATTGTCCCTGTACAAAAGCTCTCATTTCGACCAGGTTAAACGACTCATTATCAGCACTGTCAGGCACATAAATAATTTGCTCTTTATTGGATTGTTCAATAATTGCAAAAACATCAAATCGTTCAATGGATTTATACTTACCTTTTGTGTTTTTGTAAATAACAAACTCCTTTTTTTCAAGGTTGTAATCACCAATTTCTTTCTTTTTCCCGTTTGTCAGCCAAAGTACATTTTGGGCAGATAATGAAGTCGCAGAAAGTAATATTAATGCGATATAAAGCGATTTAATTTTTATCATTTGTGGAATTATTAAAATATTATTAATTTTTAAACAACATATAATCAACAACTTACACAGTAATTAAAATCATGTAAGGATTGATTAATATTTTTTATCAATTTTACCGTTTAAAATTACACTTCTTCGTACTTTTGTAAACGATTTTTTTACAAATGTATTTTATTAAAAAATAAAGATATAAAAAAT
>JBNKJW010000305.1:0-24955 GCA_050291445.1 Bacteroidales bacterium
GAATAGTCTTCTAATAAGTTAATTAACAAAATCCACCATAACAGGAGTAGTCATCTATACAAATAGCTCCTTCACCAGAACACTCTATATATACACCTGTGCGGGGGAAATATAAACAGTAACCAAATTTTCCATTTCCTCCTCCTCCAGGTGGTTCAATTGGATCAAAAGCATTTGCTTTAACATTTTCTAAACTAATATCATTTGAACCATTATTGGAAACAACTAAAATATTCCCAAAGGCTAAAGCAATAAATGCAATAGCTGCTACTATTTTTACAATTTTTTTTTTCATTTTTAATAATTTAAAATTTCAAAAATAAGTTTCATTTCCCGGTATATCCTTTCACGGGCAAGAACACTATGTCCCTCATCAATTATTTCCTTATCTTTGCCAATTCACCTCCTTTCGTTTTTTGGGGGGAGCCGGGGCTGTCATTAACTACTTTTGCGGGTAAGTTGGCAGCCCTTTTTCCCATGTTTGGTCATTAGTTAACTGGTTTTAGCCTTTTGTTTTAATAATTTTTGACTGCCAATCATTTTCATTTCTTCTGTTATTTTATGAGTCACTATTGTTTTTTTATATTTCTATTATATCGTTTTGAAAGCAGCAAACACTACCTAATAGCAACAAAGTACTTTTACCATCGTTTTATTTGCTTATTTGGTTTTACCGCTCAGCTCAATCAGTTTATGGAGCGCTATTAAAGCTGTTTTGATTGAGGGTATCTGGGCTGTCGGTTTTTTGGCGTGGGTTGTTGTCGATACAGTAAATGGTTTTTAGTATTTTCATTGTAATTGTTTTTTTGATTGATTATGGATTCAAACATAGTGATTTTTTATTCTATTGAAAGCATTAATTTTTTCATGTTTTTACATGCAAACGGGTAAGTTTTTGATTGTCAGGCTGAAGAAAATATATGCGAGGTGTTATTTGTATCGATTCTAAACAATGCTTTCCGTGAGTAATACGGATTTTATACCGAATGGTTATCATGTAACGGAAATTAAAATTCCCTGACATGCTAATCCTTAGGCACCCCGACACCTCGAGGCCAAAACCTTTTTAATTATCTTTATAGCGGTTTGGTATCACTTTTCTTTTCAGATGGAGTTTGATTTTTTAAACTGTTTAACAACGAAAGAGTCTCAAAAAAAGTAAACAACACGTACAAAATAAAAAAGGTAAGGATGAATGGAACTGCTTGCTCTTTATGTGTTAGTGTATAGGCTACCAAGAATGTTAGGTAAATGAACAGTTTTGCTGTTACTGAGCCCATGTAGAACGTTGAAAACTGCCTGATGGTTCTTTTTCCAGCTTTTGTTAAAATAGCATGTATTCCAATGGTAACCAGAACAAAAAACAGGATTAAAAACGGAAAAACAGATAAGTAGAATTGAGGGAGCAAAAAATTAAAAACTGCAACTGCAATAATTGAAATAATTATTGAGAAAACTAGTATGTTGATAATGAATCTTTTAAGCATTGAAAGGAGATGAAATTCACAAGTTGCAACTTTTTTTTACATAGCAAAGCGAGTAAGCTTGCGCCAGCGAAAATACTCACTTGTCATCAGTCATTAGTACCTTATTGAATTACAAGTGACAAATGTTTAATGACAAAAACATTTATTTTTTAAGAAAATCTTTGATAGCAAAATAAATGGCAGCAAAAACTCCTAAAATAGATAAAAGAATAGTAAACAAAGGAAATTTCCATTGCAACCATTCATCTAATTTAATACCACCAAAGACACCTGCCAAAACAATAGCAATCATTTGAAATGACAGGCTTGAGTATTTTGCGTAATTACTTAATGTTGACTTTGTCTTTGTCTTTTGCCTGCGCTTGTTGGAAAGCGGTTTGTCCTCCTGTTTTTTCATCATTCATTTTGCATGAAACGTTGAAAACTGCGCCTGGTTCAATAGCTAATTTTTTTGCAAAAACCTCGCCTTCAACAACTGCCGAAGCTTTTAATGAAAGCTGTTCGCTAACATTAACTTTTCCATTAATTTTGCCCAATACATCACAGTTTGAACAAACAACTTCGCCATCAATAAAACCTGTGTTTCCAATCACTAGTTTTCCTTTGATGTTGATGTTCCCTTTAAGTTTCCCATCAATACGTACATCTCCAGCTGATTTTATTTCACCAGTTATTTCGGTTCCGTTTGCAAATGAGTTAATTGAATTTGAAGGAGTGTCTTGATAATTAGTAGCCATAGTTTCGTAATTTTTTTTCTTACTTAATGCCATTGTTTAATGTCTATTTTTATAATATTAGCAAAACTAAAAATTTTCCATAAATTTCGTAGTATAATTCCCTTCAATAAATCTTTTATCTTTCATTAATTTGATATGAAAAGGAATTGTGGTCTGTATACCTTCTACTACAAATTCTTCTAACGCGCGTTTCATCTTATTTATTGCCTCTTCTCGTGTTCTTGCAACAGTAATTAGTTTTGCTATCATCGAGTCGTAGTAGGGTGGAATGGTGTATCCTGCGTATACATGTGTGTCTACACGTACTCCATTTCCACCAGGGGTATGCAGGGTGGTTATTTTTCCTGGCGAAGGCCTGAAATTATTTTTATAATCTTCTGCATTAATCCTGCATTCGATGGCATGCATTTGAGGGTAATAGTTTTTCCCACTTATAAGGATGCCAGCAGCTACTTTTATTTGTTCTTTAATCAAATCGTAGTCTATAACTTCTTCTGTAATAGGATGTTCTACCTGTATTCGGGTGTTCATTTCCATAAAATAGAAGTTGCGGTGTTTGTCAACCAGAAATTCTACGGTACCAACTCCTTCATATTTAATTGCAGTGGCAGCCCTTACTGCTGCAGCTCCCATTTTTTCCCTCAATTCATCGGTCATGAAAGGAGATGGAGTTTCTTCAAGCAGTTTTTGATGTCGCCGTTGGATGGAACAATCCCTTTCTGAAAGATGGCAAGCTTTGCCTTCTTGATCTCCAATTATCTGAATTTCAATATGTCTGGGGTCTTCAATGAATTTTTCCAGGTAAAGTCCATCATTACCAAAAGCAGCGCCGGATTCTTGTTTAGCAGCATCCCACTGGCGCTCAAATTCTTCTTCGGCCCAAATAATGCGCATTCCTTTTCCACCACCACCAGCTGTTGCCTTAACAATTACTGGGTAGCCAATTTTTTTTGCTAATTTAATGCCTTCTTCCACACTTTCCAGTAAACCATCAGAACCTGGTATTGTAGGTACCCCGGCTTCTTTCATGGTGGTTTTAGCGTTGGATTTGTCGCCCATTCGATCTATCATTTCTGCCGAAGGGCCAATGAACTTAATGTTGTGTTCCTGGCAAATTTTTGCAAATTTCGAATTTTCAGAAAGAAAACCATAACCTGGATGAATCGCATCAGCATTTGTTAACTCAGCTACTGATAAAATAGCAGGAATGTTAAGATAAGATTCTGCACTTGAAGGTGGGCCAACACAAACAGCCTCATCAGCAAATCTTACGTGTAAACTATCTTTGTCTGCGGTAGAGTAAATAGCAACTGTTTGAATATCCATTTCTTTGCACGTTCGAATAATACGTAGTGCTATTTCACCCCTGTTTGCAACTAATATTTTTTTAAACATAGAATTTTAAAATTATCTACTGGAAGGTTTTTCTAAAGTGTTTTAAGAAATTAACTACTTTATTGGGCTTTTACATACTTTATCTCATCTTTATTGTAGAAAAAGCTAAGACGCATGTATTTTTTGACAAAGGCTTTTAAGTCAGCAGAGGTGCTAAATTTTTCGTCAATATTATCCGTAACCTCAAAAAGAGTAAACTCACTATTACTTAAATCAATTTTATGCAGGTAATAGTCACCTACACCATCTTTTTGCATATTTAAAAAGCTAATATCTTCTAATTGAGATATATGAGAAACGTACTTTGTTTCTTTGTAGCTACTGTCATTTGATTGATATTCAAACTTTGTGATGTTGTATTTGTATTCATCAATTCCGGAAATTACATAATATTCCGGGTTATCTTTTTCTTTATCAGAAGCTTTCAGCCATTTCCCAAGAAGTTTTTGGTCAATCTTTGCTCCGGGGCTGTCAATTGGCACTTTTGATGCGTAAGGACATCCTGTGGTTATAAAAATAACTACAGCTAGAATCATTAAAGGAATTAGATTTTTTTTCATCTGTAAATGTTTTAAGCGTTAATAATTTGCCAGATGTAGCACCCACAAGCTTTAAATTACTTACTATTTTAGGAAGCTCTGGTTAAAAAGCCACTTTGCCTGGTGGATGGTGCATAGCATTAATTAATTGAAAGTTGGTTATTTAGGTTCTATTAAAAAAAGTGGCTGTTCAAACTCTACAGGACTTGAATCGTCCAGTAATACTTTAACAACTTTACCACTTACTTCCGATTCAATTTCGTTAAACAGTTTCATTGCTTCAATAATGCAAACCACCTGGCCTACTTCTATTTCATCTCCAACATTTACGTAGGATGGTTTATCAGGCGCAGGGCGCTTGTAAAATGTACCAACCATTGGAGCTTTAATTTCAACCAGGTTGGTTTTAGGCTCTTCTTTTTTTACTTCAGTTTCTTGTGTAACATTAACCGGAGGCTGAGTTTGTATGCCCGGTTGTGTCATATGAATTGGAGGCATGGTTGTTAAATGTGAAGGCATTGGAATTTGCTGAACAACAGTAGTTTCCGTTTGTAAATTTGCCTTTCCTTTTGGAGGTGTTTTAATAGCAAGTTTCAAATCCTCCGTTTCAATTTTCACTTCTGTTACTCCGGATTTTGCTACAGCTTTAATGAAATCTTGTATTTCTTTCAGATCCATATTCTATTGATTAATTTAGTTTTAGTTGATACTGCAAGGTAATGAATATTTTTTAATGGACAACCTCTAAAAATGCAGATTTCTATACTACTGCAATATTTGAAATTCCTCATTCGCTAGTCAGCTGACTGCGGTTTTAAAATTTATTGCGTCTTAAACTTTACTATTTTTAAAGATTTCCATTGCAATATTTTTGTAATAATGATAATTCTATGAATTGTAGGCCCATTTTACATACATTGCGCCCCAGGTAAAACCGGCACCAAAAGTAGCAATGATAATATTATCGCCTTTTTTTAGTTGTTCTTCGTAATCTTTGAGCACCAAAGGGATTGTGGCAGCAGTGGTATTTCCGTATTTTTGAATATTTACCATCACTTTTTCATTAGGTAGCCCCATTCTTCTGCCAGTTGCTTCAATTATTCTCATGTTTGCCTGGTGTGGTGCTAACCATTGCACATCATCAGCAGTTAAGTTGTTTTTTTCCATTATTTCGACCGAAATATCAGCCATTCTCGAAACTGCGTATTTAAAAACAACTTGCCCTTCCTGGTATACAAAGTGCTCTCTGTTGTCAATGGTTTCATAGCTTGGTGGTTTTACCGAACCTCCAGCCTTTTGATGCAAGTGGTTTCGGCCAATTCCATCCACCTGGTTTTTGAAGTCAATTATACCGTGCTCATTTTCAGATGGTTCTATAAGAACTGCTCCTGCACCATCACCAAAAATAGGGCAAGTAGTCCTGTCGGTATAATCAACAATTGATGACATTTTATCAGCACCAACTACTACTACTTTTTTGTACCTTCCTGATTCAATATATTGGCTGGCAGTGCTTAATCCATATAGAAAGCCTGAGCAGCCTGCATTAATATCAAAGCTAAACGCATTTTTAATTCCTACTTTGTCGCTTATGATATTGGCTGTTGCAGGAAACATCATGTCAGGGGTCACTGTACAGCAAATTAAAAGTTCTACTTCGTCTACCGAAGTACCGGTTTTACTAAGAAGGTTTTTTACTGCCTCAACTCCCATATCAGAAGTGCCAAGTCCTTCCCCTTTTAAGATTCGTCTTTCTTTTATCCCAATACGGGTCATTATCCATTCATCCGATGTATCTACCATAGTGGATAGTTCATCATTAGATAAAACATATTCAGGAACATGGGTTCCAATTCCGGTAATTGCTGCCTTTATTTTTGTCATAATTGATAACTTGTTAATATACAGCTATAAATAAATTCGACTATTAAACAATAAAAGTGTTCAAATAGTCAGCTATATTAAACTGTTTCTTTTAATGGAAAAAATATTTTTTTCAGTAAAAGATGTAATGTGTTGTGAGTCAGTTTTTTATATTGAAAATCGGAAGGTTCGGTATTGCTTGTAAACAGACTGGTTACTAATACAAAAATGCCCGGCATGAACCAGGCATTTGTTATATTTTTATGGCGATACTTTTGCCCAACTAAATTAACTGCATACTAAATGCCTGTTTAGCTAAAAGGCTAAATGTAATTATTGACTATCCAATTTAATGAAATAGCGGTAGTTTCTGTTACTCAAAAATACTGAACCAATAATCATTAAGGTGCTATAGAGCTTGCTCTTTTTCAACCGCAAGTTTTCCTCTGTAATGTCCGCACTCAGGACAAACAGTGTGGTATTTGTGTGTTGCACCGCAATTTGAACATGCAGCCAGGGTAGGTGCAGTTGCTTTATAATGCGTTCTTCTCTTATCTCTTCTTTGCTTCGATATTTTTCGTTTTGGATGTGCCATTTTTCTAAATTATTTTGCTATTTAACTTCTTGTTTTTTTGATTATAAAAATGTACTTCTCAATACCTAATTGTATAAACCTTTTAATTTGTCCCATCTGGGATCTGTTTGTTCTGAATCTTCATTGTTTTGACCCAGTTCGTACTTTTCAATTTTCTGAATCATTTCAGGATTACAAGTACTTAAACCATCTTCATCCTCTGGGTGAATCTTTTGAATAGGCATGTTTAATAAAACATAATCATAAAAGTGCTTGGCCAATTCAATTTTATCTTCAGATCTGCTAAGTACCATTGTATCATCAATGTCAGTCAGGTCCGAAGTTTCTTCACCAAAATTTACATAAAGCCTTGGAGCATAGTCTATTTCAATCGTTAAATCGTCAAGACATCTGTCGCAATTTGTTTGAATAGTACCTTCCAGGTGAAAATCCAATGCAAGGTATCTTTCATTTTTTTCAAAATCTACATACACACCAATATTCGCATCTGTAATTTCAGTGTTTTCGAAATGTGAAAAAAAATCCTTTCCTATTTCAAACTCAAATTCGTGTTTTCCAGCTTTAAGGCCGGAAAACTGAATGTTGTATTGATCCAGTTTACTCATTTTAAGCTTTCGAAAATAGTCCGCAAAATTAAGCATTTATATTTAAATACAAAATAAGTTTTGAATGTTATTTTTAGTTTTATTTTGTCGAATTGTAAGTATTTGTTTTTTAGTAAGTTGTTGTTTCGTGAGAATCCCAAAAAAAATTATTAAAAAATCATCTTGGTAATGTAATAGTAAACTTCGTTCCTTTTCCCTCTTGGCTTTCTGTTTCTATGGTTCCTTTGTATAAACCAACAATTTTTTTGGTAATGGATAAGCCCAAGCCGCTTCCTGTTATATTTTTTGTTTTTTCGTTTTTTATCCTTACAAATTCCTGAAAGAGTTTGTCAGCATCTTCTTTTGACATGCCAATTCCCGTGTCTTCAACAACTATTGTGATGTTTTCTGCGGTATTCTTAATTGAGATGTTTACTTTCCCATTTTCTACATTATATTTTATTGCATTTGAGATTAAGTTATTAAAAATAATTTCAATTTCGCTCTGGTCTGCTTCCAGAAAAGTTTCTTCTGGTAAATCAGTGTCTATTTTTATGTTTTTTTGAATGGCCATTAACTCGCTGGTATCTATTGCCATTTTTGCCACTTCGCAAATATTTACCTGTGAAAGGTTCCTTGTTTTTTTGCCAGATTCTATCCTGGTTAAATCAAGCATGTCAAAAATAAGGCTGCGCATTCCTTTTATTCTTTCAAGAGAGCGATCTATCATTGTTTGATAGTTGTCAATTTTGTCGCCTGCCTGTTTGTCTCGCATTATGTTAAGGTATCCCTCAATAGCATTGATAGGCGATTTTAATTCATGAGAAAGAACCGAAAGAAACTGGAACCTGATTTTTTTTCCGGCAGCGCGCATGTTTTCAGTCATTCGTTGCAGAAATAATTTTTTCACCAGGTTGCGCATGGCTGAACGCAATTCTTCAGGCGTAAATGGCTTAGGCATAAAGTTATAGGCGCCTCGTTCGGTTGCTTTTACTGCCAAATCAAGCGAAGCATAGGAGGTTATCATCATCACCATGGCCTTTATTTTTTGCTTTTTGATGTAATCCAAAACCTCAATACCCTCAATTCCAGGGAGTTTATTGTCAAGTAAAACAATGTCGATTTCCTTGCTTTCGAGTATACCAATCGCTAATTCACCTGTTTCAGCTTCAATGCACTCAAAATCATAAATATCATCCATAAAAGGATAATCGACTGTGAAATTTCTTAATATTCTAAGAATACCCATCCTTATTCCGGGTTCGTCATCAACTACAAGAACTTTAAAGGTGGCCATATTTTAACATTAGAAATTAAACATTAGGATATTTTTCAATAGTATGATGCAAAAAAACACAATTGAAGTTTATAAATCAAACTAAAAGTTTTTACATAAACAAAGAAACAGCAAAGAAAATTCCCCGCTGTTTCAACTATTTTAATTTCAGAGTTCTAATCTTTTAACAATCGATGTATTTCTCTTTCCAGTTGATCAGGGCGTAGGTTTTTTTCAAGGTAAAGATCGGCCTTAATCCAGCTTTTTTCTTCTTGTTTATTTAAACCAAAGACCATTCCTGTTTCAGAGGTAACAGCTGTAGCAATAATTACCGGTACATCCGGATACTTTCTTTTAATCTTGTACGAAAGTATAAAACCGCTGTCTTCGTTTTCCATCATTAAATCAACAATGGCAAGATCTGGCTTGTTGTTTTCAATGTATTTTTCTCCTTCCTTTTGGCTACCTGCTGTTGTTACTTTGTAACCAATTTTTTCAATATGAAACTTCATTTGCTCCATGAAGTCAAGATCATCGTCTACTAGTAGAATATTTTTACTTTCGTTTGACATGTTATGCGTTTTTGTCGGTTTTACTTTTAGTTAATTAAACATTTCTAGGAAGAGTTATGGTGAAACTCGTACCAGTTGCTCCTTTTTCAGAATTATCGTTTGACTTTACTGCTATTTTACCATTGTGCATTTTAACAATTCCATAAATTAATGGAAGGCCCAAGCCTGTTCCTTTTCCAATTTCTTTTGTGGTAAAAAATGGGGTGAATATTTTTCCCATGTTTTCCTCAGAGATGCCAGTTCCAGTGTCGGTGACAATTATGGTCACCTCATTTTCGTTGCCTTTTACTTCCAGTGATAATTCACCACCATTTGGCATGGCTTCAACTGCATTTTTCTGCAGGTTGGTTAGCACCTGCATCATTTGGTCCGTATCAATTTCAACATCAGGATCTTTAATTTCAGAATTAAAGTTCAGTTTTATATTGTCCGGGGCTAAAACAGATTCTAAACTATGCTTTGCAAAGTTAACAATATTGCAGCTTGATCTTCTTACCTGGTTTTTCCTTGCAAAATTTAACAGGCCACTTACAATTTTTTTACATCTGTCGGCCTGTTCCACTACCATTTCTAAGTCTTTATAGCTATCAGATTCAGGATTGGTTTCTTCCTTTAAAAGATTGCTGTACATAGTAATAACTCCAAGCGGATTATTTAGCTCATGCGCAATTCCGGCAGATAATTGTCCCATGTGAGCCAGTTTTTCCGATTGTTTTAAAGCTTGCTTTATATTCGCAATTTTATTGTTTGAAACATTTAGCTGGTCAATTGACTGATGCAGTTTTTCAATAGTAAATGGCAAGCACATTTCCGGATCGGCCAGACCCTCAAGCACTGCAATTGCATGATCGCGGCAGGTGGTATAGCCACATGCACCACAATCTAAATAGTCGCCGGGCTTAGCTTTACCAATGGTTACAAGCATTTCAATAATTTGTTCTTCTGCAGGTTGTGGGTTTCTTTGGTCTTTTGGTGCAAACTGCTCAGTTAAATCCAGTTCGCAATATTTTTTTAACTCATCAACCCATTCTTCGTGATTAAGGTTGCTAATTTTGTTTTTAACATAATCGTTAATTAAAGCACGCCTTTTGAACCTTTTTCCGCCTTTTGACATGCCTGGGCCCATTATACAGCCCCTACAGCACAATAGTTCCATATACCCAATATCAACCGTGCCGTCATTGAGCTCATCAATGGCTTCCCTAAAGTTAACATGGCCGTGGGTAACAATAATGTCGCCATCAAGCATCCTGTCCATTTTTCCCATATTGTGGATAAGCCCGCGGCTAACCGGAAACATTGATCCTTTTCCTGAATAAGGAGGATCGAACTCGGATGGCTGAACATTTTTGTGCGATATTTTTTGTTGCCCGAAAAGATCCCTTAATTCACTAAAGGTTAAAACCTGGTCAAATTCATCTGATTCGGCTTTTTTAGCAATGCAGGGACCAATTAATACAGCCTGGTAATCTTGTCCGTACTTTTCTTTTACAATTCTTGTAATTGCAAGCATTGGTGATGCAATTGGAGCCAGGTTCTCGACAAAATCAGGATGATAAAGTCGAATATAATTAACAATTGCCGGGCAATCAGATGAAATAATTGTTTTGCCCTCTGAATCATCAAGTAGTTTTTGGTATTTTTTGGCCACTACATCTGCACCAAACGAAACCTCAACTACTTTATCAAAGCCCATTTTACGAAGCATTCCCACAAATAACCTATAATCCTCAATTTCAATAAATTCTGCCGGAAAACTTGGTGCTACACAGGCAATAACTTTAGCTTCGGAGTTTAGTAATTCTGTAACTGCATCTTTTGATTTGAAAAAGGTTTTGGCACCCTGGCTGCAAACTTTTACACAGTTTCCACAAGCAATACACCTTTCAGTAATCACATCCGCCTGCCCGTCAACAATTTTTATTGCTTTTACCGGGCAATCGCGAACACAGGTGTAACATACTCTGCACCTGTCTTTTACAGTGAAAACCAGTGGTTTGTTATTTGTGAGTTCTGTCATAAAAAGTTAGTCAACAATTTTGGCCAAGCAAGGCGGGCATTGCAACCTGCTCAATGACCGCTTTTGCTTTACAAAGATACTTTATTTTAATACATCTCTTTTTTCATAAGTTGTATGAAGCAAGTGATGGCTTTTTTCTCCAAGAGGCTCACCCAGAAAATCCTTATACAAATCCATTATTTCAGGATTTTTATGTGATACCTTGATTGATTCCTTTTCATCAATACTGTAAATTGATTTCATTCTTGCTTTCAGGGCATCTTCATCGGTATTGATAGGCTGACCTCCACCGCCAATGCAACCACCCGGGCAAGCCATTACTTCAATAAAGTGGATATTCTTCCTTTTGCCAGCTTTAACATCGGCAAGCAAGTCCTTTGCATTTTGCAAACCACTAACAACAGCCACTCCAAGTTCAATTCCATCTACATTTATCTGGGCTTCTTTTCGTCCCTGAAGTCCTCTAACTGCTTCTACTTTAAATTTAACCATTTCTCGCCCAGTTAGCGAATAATGTGCTGTACGGATGGCTGCTTCCATTACTCCACCAGAAGAGGCAAATATTTTACCAGCTGAACTTCTTAGTCCTAATGGCGAATCTGCCAATTCAGGCTCCAATTTATTCAAATCAATTTCGTAAAGCTTAATTAACTTGGCTAGTTCACGTGTAGTTAAAACAGCATCAACATCCGAAATGCCTTTGTTGGTCATTTCGTTTCGTTGCCCCTCAAACTTTTTAGCAGTACATGGCATTATTGAAACTGAATAAATATTTTCAGGGTTTATTCCTGCTGATTCAGCATAGTGGCTTTTGATAACAGCCCCCATCATTTGTTGTGGCGACTTGCAGCTTGATAGGTTGGGGAGTAACTCTGGATAAAATTCTTCTGCAAACTTAACCCAACCAGGGCAGCAGCTGGTAATCATTGGAAACTGGCCACCGTTTTTAACCCTGTCTATCAATTCTGCAGATTCTTCCATAATGGTTAAATCCGCTGTAAAGGAGGTGTCAAATACCCGGTTGAACCCAATTTTTCTTAAAGCAGCGTTCATTATACCATTGATATCTTTACCTGTTTCCATACCAAATTCCTCGGCTAAAGATACCGAAATGGATGGAGCGTGCTGAGCAACCACGATTTTACCTGGGTCGTTAAGTGCTTCGAGCAGTTCAGGTAAGTGATTTTGTTCTGTTAAGGCACCAGTTGGGCAAACAACAATGCATTGGCCGCAATTAATACAACTTGAGGTATTTAGCCCTTTGTTGAAAGTTGGTCCTACAATGGATTGGCTGCCACGGTTGATGAAATCAATTGCAGAAATTCCCATTACTTCGTCGCAAACTCTCACACAGCGGCCACAAAGGATGCATTTTGCAGGATCTCTTACAATACTGGCACTAGATAAATCGAGATGATGATTATTTTTTTCTCCACGAATTTTTCTTTCCCTTACATCATAGTTGTTCGAAAGGGTTTGCAATTCGCAGTTTAGGTTTCTGCCGCAGTAAAGACAATCATCAGGATGGTTTGATAATAATAGTTCTATGATGGTTTTTCTGGCCTCATTCACCTTTGGTGAGTTAGTTAAAATATCCATTCCATCCTCAACTGGTTGCGAGCACGAAGGGGTTAACCTTCCGGTTTTTCGTTGTTCAACCACACAAATCCGGCAGGCACCAGTTGGCATCATATCCTTTAAGTGGCACAAAGTGGGAACTTTAATGCCGTTTTTTTTAAGTACCTCCAGAACCGTTTCGCCTTTTTCTGCAGTTAATTTTTGGTTGTTAACTTCTATATTTATACTCATCGTTTTTTATCTTTTTAAGTGGTTTTAGGATACCTCAATAGCATCAAACTTACAAACATCAACACAAGTTCCGCACGAAACACATTTATCTTCAACAATGAAGTGGGCTGTTTTTTTAGCACCAACAATTGCATCAGTCGGGCATTTTTTAGCACAAATGGTACAACCTGTACATTTATCAACATCAATTGAAAAAGTACGTAGCTCTGTGCAAACCCCTGCCGAACAGGTTCTGTCGAAAATATGTTCTTCGTATTCGTTTCTGAACCATTTTAAAGTACTTAGTACCGGGTTTGGAGCTGTTTGTCCTAATCCGCAAAGCGATGTTTCTTTAATTACCTTTCCGAGTTTTTCTAATTGAATAACCCCGTTTACTCTTTCTAAGGCGGTGTGGCCTCCCATTGGTCGTTTGGTAATTGTATCCAAAATTTCCAACATCCTTTTTGTCCCTTCACGACAAGGAATACATTTACCGCAACTTTCTCGTTGGATAAAATCCATGAAGAATTTGGCTACGTCAACCATGCAGGTGTCTTCATCCATCACCACCAAGCCACCAGAACCCATCATGGCACCCACTTTGATTAATGAATCATAATCAACCTGAATATCAAGGTTTTCTTCAGTAATGCAACCACCTGAAGGACCACCAATTTGAACCGATTTGAATTTTTTATTGTTTGGAATTCCACCTGCAATGTTAAAAAGTACTTCGCGAACAGTGGTTCCCATCGGAATTTCGACCAAACCAGTTAATGTAATCTTGCCTGATAAAGCAAAAACTTTTGTTCCTTTACTTCCTTCTGTTCCAATTGAACTAAACCAATCTTCACCTTTTTCAATAATTCCGGGGATGTTGGCCAGCGTTTCAACATTGTTGATAATGGTAGGTTTGCCAAATAACCCACTAACTGCCGGAAAAGGTGGGCGAGGGCGTGGCATGCCTCTTTTACCTTCAATACTGTGTATTAATGCAGTTTCTTCGCCGCAAACAAATGCTCCGGCACCCATTTTAACTTTTATATCAAAACTAACTTCGGTTCCAAATATGTTTTCGCCCAATAAACCATATTCCCTGGCCTGGTCCAATGCAATTTTTAATCGTTTAATTGCTAAAGGGTATTCTGCACGAATATAAATGTATGCTTTGGTGGCTCCAATTCCGTAAGCAGCAATGGCCATGCCTTCAATTAAACGGTGCGGATCTCCCTCAATTACAGCACGATCCATAAATGCTCCTGGGTCGCCCTCATCGGCATTACAAATTAGGTATTTTTGATCGGCTTTTTCGCTGTATGCAAATTTCCACTTTCTTCCTGTTGGAAATCCGCCTCCACCACGACCTCTTAATCCACTTTTTTCAATTGATTCGCAAACTTCAAGGGCAGACTTTTTATTGATAGTTTGTAAATAATTTTTGTAACCACCACGGGCAATGTATTCTTCAATGCTGATAGGATCAACAATACCACAGTTTTTTAATACCAAACGGGTTTGTGGTTTAAAAAACGGGTGTTCATTAATATCTTGTATGTCTGTCCACTCTTTGTTGTTTTCTGTTTTAAACTGGCCTAGGGTTTTATCTCCATTCAAACTCATTGAAAAAATGCTGTCCAAGAGGTTTTCAACCTTATTTTCGGTTACATTTTCAAACGAAAGGCGGTTTAGTCCTGGAAGTTTTACATCAAGTATTGGCTCTGATGAACAAAGGCCGATACATCCTGTTTCAACTATTTCGGCTTCAAT
Source organism: Bacteroidales bacterium (assembly GCA_050291445.1). Lineage (GTDB taxonomy): Bacteria > Bacteroidota > Bacteroidia > Bacteroidales > NBLH01 > NBLH01. The sequence continues at coordinate 14,624 of JBNKJW010000305.1, forward strand.
TTTTTTGTTTGTTATGTAGTTTTGTACAGCTTTAATTGTTTTATCTGCACCTGCTCCTAGTCCACACGTTCCTGCCCCAATATAAATAATCGGCTGGTTATTTTTTTCTTTCTTGAAATAGCTTAATTTTTCAAGTGCCTCTTTCGAGAGATTTTGTGTGACCGTAGGGCTTAAAATATTTTGCACTAAAAATTCTTTGTTTCCCATATCCTTGCTAGTGTTTTTGCACGCTTTATTAACTTTGAGTAGCTAAAAAATGCGTTGTTCTGTCTTAATTTCAGATCTTTTACCTTTAACTACTTGTTTTTGTAATTTTCTACAATTTCTTTGATGGATTCACCGGTAACTTTAGCGTAAAATTCGCCATTTATACTAATTACTGGCGCTAAACCGCATGCTCCGATGCAAGCTACAACTTCAATGCTAAACAAGCCATCTTTTGTAGTTTGGTCGGCCTTGGTTTTTAAGTGTTTTTCAAGTTGTTCAAGAACAGTAGAAGAGCCTAAAACATGGCATGCAGTGCCTCTGCATACCTGGATGTGGTATTTCCCTTTGGGCTCAAACCTAAATTGGTTGTAAAAGGTGGCTACCCCATAAATTTTACTGGTAGGCAGTTCTAAGTGTTTTCCTACTTGAACAATTGCATTTTCTGAAAGATACCCTTGGTTTTCCTGGATTTCCTGTAGAATTGGAATTAAATCTTCCCTGCCTGCTGTAGGATGCTCATCAAGGATATTGTCAATTTCTTTAATCATGGTATTGCTATTATTTTTAGATAATCAAATTGTAAAAAGGAAAAAGAGACACCGAAAATCTCTATCGACCAAAATATTGAAGAACGGCGTCTCAACCTAAATCAACATGGCGTGTTAATTAGATAGTAATCTTTCAATTTCAGGAAGCAGTCTTTTTGAGTCAACTGGTTTTGCCAGAAAACCATCAACTGGAACCCATACGTTGCTTCCTTCTTTGGTTCTATAATCAATTCCTGCTTTTTTAGTTATTTTGTCTTCAATAAGTAAAACTTCCAGTTCTTTGTATTCAGGGTTTTTTCTGAATTCGCGAGCCATTCCAATAACATCCGGGCTGTCTGTTGAAAGTACATCAATGGATGTTTGCATTAAACGTGGAATTGCCTTAGTATCAGTATTTTCGAATAGCTCTTTGGCCAGCTCAAATCCTTCAAAATGAGTAGTCATCATTACATCCAGAACTGCTAATGCTGGCTTTTCTTCAACGGCCTTTTTATAACCATCTACTTTATTATGTGCAGTAATTACTTCGTAACCTTCGTTTTCAAGAATAGTTTGAAGAACTGCAACAACATCAATATCATCGTCTACTACCAAAATTTTTTTATTTCCCATGGCGCTAATTATTTAAAGGTTAAAATTATTTTATTTAATATGATGCAATTTTTGTATCTATCTCTAAGTCAGCTGAAAAGAAGTATCCCTTTTGGGGGTTTTCTATTATTTGCTTTAGAATTTCATAGTTGTTTTTAGATTTTGAAAGAAATCCTTTTGCCCCTGCTTCCATCATAAGTTCTACATAGCATTGTTTGTCTGTTGCACTAAAACCAATGATGGCCATGTTTTTGTTTTTTTTAAGGGCCATTTCAGTTGCTTTTATTCCGTTTACTTCTTCAACCTTAATGTCAATAAAGACAATATCGGGCTGATGGGTTTCAAGCAATTTGATAAACTCGCATCCTGTTGAGGCTTCAGCAATTATTTCAACATTGCCTATGCTCAAAAGGGTGTTTTTTAAGGCATCTCTTAAAAAACTTGCTTTATCAACCACTATGATTTTCCTTTTTTCCATCAATACAAAAATAGATAGGGATAATGGGCAGTGGTAGCGTAAAAAAAACAGAAAAATATTAGGTGTTTTTACCTAATGAAGAAAAAAATCTTTATTTGGCAGGGTTTTTAGACGAAGTTTGTTTTTTACTATTGAATGAATAAATATTTTTTTCATTCTTTGAATATATAACATGCTTATAGTTAGCTATTTGTGGTAATTAGAATCGGTCTAAATTAAGTTCTTTGTTAAGAATTAGGTGTTTTACACGGGGAGGTTGGTTTGTGTTTTGGGTAATTTTTTCATGAGGCAAACTATTGTTATGTCAAGAATGATATTTCAGGTTAGAGTTTGGTGCTTAGCATTTTTAATTTGTCAGGTGACAACGCCTGACAAGTGCACCAGTTAGGTGTTGTCACCTAACTGAATACCATAAATATTATATTCTAGGCACTAATCAGCCCGTGCTTTATTGCAAATAATACCAGGTTGGGAGCATTTTTGGCTCCGGTTTTTTCAAAAAGGCGGCTACGGTGCCCATCAATAGTGCGCTGGCTTAAGCCTAGTAGTTTTGAAATCTCCGCGTTTGAATGTCCTTTACAAATAAGTTCTAAGACTTCTTTTTCGCGCTCACTAATAGAGATATTCGAATTTTTTTTAGGAAGTGTGTGCTTGTTAATACTGGCAATAAATTCTTGCGAGAAGTAATTATCTCCATCCATTACAGCGTTTATAGCTTTTTCAAGTTCATCTTTGTTGGTTTTTTTCAGTAGGAAAGCTGCCGCACCAGCATCAATCATTTTATTAAAATAACCAATTTCTTCATGCATTGTCAATGCAATAACTTTAATATCAGGATATTTTTTTGAAATTTTTTCGGTTGCCTCAAGTCCATCCATTATTGGCATTTTTATATCCATTAAAACAATGTCAACTTGTTGTGTTTTTAGTGTGTTCAATAGTTCCTGACCATTTGATGCTTCGGCAACAACTTTTACTTCAGCAATTTCATTTAAAATTGCCCGTAATCCTTTTCTGAAAATTACATGATCATCGGTTATTATAACACTGATTATTTCCATTGTATTAAAGTTAGTGCAAAAATATAAATTAAGTAGACTTTTGCATGATTAAGCAATTATTTTGTTAACAATTAGGTGTTTAAACTATTTTCTTCTTCTAATTTTAGGCTGATAACCAAAAACATTCCCTTACCAGCATCTGTATTAAAATCGCATGTGCCCTTTAAGGTTTTTATTTTATTAATAATATTGTTTAGCCCCAGGCCTCCACTTCCAATTTTTTCATCAAAATTAAATCCAATTCCATCATCTCTATAGTAAAGGATAATTTGATTATTGATATTTTTTAACTGAATTCGAATGTTTTGAGCCTGTGCATGTTTTATTGTGTTGTTTATCAGTTCTTTAGTTGTTTGGTACAAGACGGTTGTTTCAATGCCTGTTTTTTCAATGGTATATCCTTTTGTATCCACATCAATGTTTATTGACTGGGTTCTGTTAATGAAAGAGCAAAATTCTTTAATCGCCACTTTTAGCCCAAAATCGTCCAGTACATTAGGGGTTATATTGTTTGAAATTTCCTTGGTTGAAGAAATTGCATGTTCTATCAGTTCATCAATGTTTGTAACTGCCTCTTCGAGGCTCATGTTGTTGAAGTTTCCTTTTTTAATTAAATCGGAGTAAAGTTTAATTGTTGAAAGAATTGGCCCCAGGCCATCATGAAGTTCTGCCGAAAATCGTTTTCGTTCTTTCATCTCAGTTTCAATAATGGTCTGTACAATTTTTTTCTGCAATGCTTTTCTTTCAGAAATATTTCGGGCAATACTTAAAATAACCTTCTTGCCATCGTATTCAATAATTTTACTTTTTATTTCGTATTGAATTACTTTGCCCGATTTTGACAGGTGTTCTGTTTCGTGAATATGCTCGCCTTTTTCTTGGATTTTTTTGATATTTAATGAAAGAAACTGCCTTGATTTTTTTGTTTTTATATCGAAAAAGTTCATGCCCAAAAGTTCTTCGCGGCTGTATTCCAAACTTTCGCAGGCACTTTTATTTAATTCTACAAAATTTCCTTTAAAATCTGCAACAAAAACTTCATCGGAACTATTGTTGAACAATGTTTGGAACTTATTTTCGGAATATTCAAGAGCTTTGTGAGCTGAACGAAGTTTTTTGTTCGAATCTTCAATAAGCTTTAAATAGCGGTACAATTTTTTACTGGTAACAAAAAACACAAAAAGAGACAACAAAACAAAAATAATTACTGCATATATGATTGATTGTTTTATGGTTTGATGTATTAATTGTTTTGTCTCACCCTTTTGGGTAACGGAACCAACAATATAGAACTCAAAATCTTCGAAATAATCAAAAACAATGATCCTATCCATCATTTTTTTTTCATTTGAGTACCTGATTTTCCCTTTTTTTTCTGAAACGATTTTCTCAACAATCTCTTTATTAAGCCAGCTCTGGGTTTTCCCCATAGGCTCAATCACTGCGTTTCCATTTTCGTCAAAAACATGCAAGGTTCCGCTATTCCCAATTTTAAGGCTATTAAGGATGCCTCTCAATACTGGTAAATCTTTTTCTTTATTCCCCACATACAAAATGCCCTGTGGCTTTCCATTAATTATGATTGGTTCGTAAGCACTTATGTACCAGTCGTTTACAACGTAAGCTCTTCCAGTATACGGTTGGTTGTTTTCAATGGATTTAATTACCGGAGAATTATTTGGTATATAGGTGTTTATTGCCCTGGATGAGTCTAGTTTAGGCACATTGGTAGATAACCTGAGGTAACCGCTGTCAATTTTCTGAAAAATTGTAGCTGTGCCGCCAGCAAGTTCTGTAACTTTATCTACAAAGCTAAAGTTGTGGTTCAGCGGTTTGTTGTTGTGGATCCATTTTTTTATCCAAACCTTATGTTTCTTTCCTGTTAACTGGTTTATTGCATCAACTTCAATCGAATCATTTTTTACAACCAGTTCGGTTGCATAAAAGTAATCGTGGGCAAACTTTAAGTGGGTTTTAACTTTTTCTAATTTAAGGTTTTTTTCACGTTCAAACATTTTTTTTATCGTCTGTACTTCAAGTACAAGCTTGTCTTCGTTTAAGTTATATATGCTTTCTGTTGAGTTTAGTATTGATTGGATGGTAATAATTAATATTGAAATAATAATGGCAATGCCTATTGGTGCAAATAACCTGCTGCGTATTAAAAAGCGCTTAATAGTTTTATTCATTTGCCTGATTATAAATCTCTTTTGAGCTTAACCATACAAAGTAAAATAATTTTACTAATGCTAAAAATGATAAATATTAGCAAAATAAAAACCTGTACGTTAATCGCACAGGTTTTACTTAAATATAGAAAATATTTTTATTATGCTCCGGTTGAGCTAAATCCACCAAAGATGGTTCCTTTTTTAGGGTTAATACACATTACCGGAATTTTTTCAGAATTAGCAATAATTTGCTGTTCATCAGCGCCTAATACATAATCCTGGAAACTAATATTTTTTGTTGTCATTATCAAAATCATATTCGAATCAATATCTTTGGCAAACTGGATTGATTCATCCGAAAGACTTTTTTTGCCAGGAAGTGCAACTATCTCAAAATCAGCATTTTTCTCTGCTAAATAATTTTTTGAGAAAATTAAGTTTGATTTCGTTTTTGCTTTGATTCTTGAATCAGTTGAAGGTTGGTAACAAATATGGATTTTGGCTTTGTAGTGATTTACCAAATAACCAGCCCATACTAACTTTTCTTTTTGTTCTCTTTTAAAATCTACAGGAAAAACAATTTCTTTCATTGCAGCTTTTGGCGGTGCCTGAACCACAACAAATGGGGCATCAGTACCAGCAATAACTTTTAAAGCCCAGCTTCCGGTAAATTTTTGCATACCCTTTATACCATGTGTGCCCATGATAACAAGTGTAGCATGATATTGTTCAGCAACTTCGCTAATAGCTGTAAAAATGCTGCCTTCGCGAACAACCACACTAATTTCGACTCCATGTTCGTCTTTAGTTTGGTCAACTATTGCTTGTAATTTTTCTTCTGCGGGTTCAATTTCCTTTTGTTTTTTGACAATATGGACTAATGCAATTTGCTCTTTAGTTGCTTTTGAGTATTCAATTGCATGCTGCAGTGCATATCCGGCTACTGTGGAAAAGTCCCAGGGCACTAATATCGGTTTATTTAATTCCATAGTTTATCAGTTATTTTTTGAAGATCTAGTTTTCTTATGAAAGTCCTAATATAACAATTTTTTTTAAATAATATCCAAATATGTAAATCATTTTTTACATGAAGCTGTGCTTAAAAAGCTTATAATTAATAGCTAATCTTATGCCAAATTTAATAAATCCTGTTGTTTTTTAGCATTAACTTTAGAAAAATTATGGTATAAATTAAATAAAATTGAATTAAATAGTAAAAACCAATCTAATTTGGGCACTATTTTTATAAAACGTGAATTTTAAAAATATGCTTAAAATCAGTTTTTGTGTCAAAAAAAATCGTAATAATATGCGTATCTTTGATGCAAATTAGAGCAAAATTTAATAAAAAAGAATTTGTTATGGAAATGGACTGGAAAAACTTGCCTTTCGGCTATATAAAAACAGATTACAATGTTAGATGTTATTTTCGTGATGGAAAATGGGGTGAACTCGAAGTTTCGTCTTCAGAGCATGTTAATATTCATATTGCTGCAACTTCGTTGCACTATGGGCAACAGTCATTTGAGGGACTTAAGGCATTTAAGGGAAAAGATGGAAAAATAAGGCTTTTTAGATGGGAAGAAAATGCCAAACGGATGCAAAGTTCTGCACAAGGTATTATGCTGGCCGAAGTCCCGAAAGAAATATTTGGAAATGCCATCTATGAGGCTATAAAGTTAAATAAAAAATATGTTCCCTCATATGGTAGCGGGGCATCGCTATATGTAAGGCCTCTTTTGATTGGAACAGGTGCCGAAGTTGGAGTGAAACCTTGTGATGAATATTTGTTTATGGTTTTTGTTACCCCTGTTGGACCTTATTTTAAAGAGGGGTTTAAACCAGTTGATATGTTGCTTACACGCGAGTTTGACCGTGCAGCTCCTTTAGGTACCGGAAAGTACAAGGTAGGTGGAAATTATGCAGCAAGTTTAACTTCTATGAAAAAAGCGCACGATGAGGGCTTTGCGAACGTACTTTATTTGGATTCGAAAGAAAAAAAGTACATTGATGAGTGTGGTCCTGCTAATTTCTTTGGAATTAAAAATAACACTTACATAACACCTAAGTCTGATTCAATTTTGCCTTCGATTACCAACAAGAGCCTTATACAACTAGCTGAATCACTAGGCATGAAGGCTGAAAGAAGGCCGGTTCCTTACGACGAATTGGAAACCTTTGAGGAAGTTGGTGCTTGTGGCACTGCAGCTGTAATTAGTCCGATTAAAAAAATTGTTGATGATTCAAATGGAAAAGAATATAACTATGGTGCTGAGCCAGGTCCTGTTACAACTAAACTTTACGAAAAGTTATTGGCTATCCAAACCGGAGATGCACCTGATGAGTTTGGCTGGGTGAGCCTTGTTGACTAAGGAGTGAAGAGATTCATAAAAGATTAATAGATAAAAAAGATTGATATTCATTAAAATATCAATCTTTTTTATTTTCTGATTACTCTGTACTTACATTGAGTCCAGTTCAGATTTCATTGCTTCTATTTCGTCATTTATTTTGTCTTTGTTTTCAGTTGGTTTAGTTTCCTCCTCAAAAACCTCTTTGTCTTCTTTAATGTCTTTTTTGTATTCATCCAAAAGACTAAGGCCGTTTTCTGTCATTATCCAGTGCTTCTCAGTCATTTCATAGTTGCTAAAATGTTGAATGTTATCTAGATAGCTTGTTATTTGATCAGTATCTTCATCTAAATAAATAGTCTTTCCAACGGGGATTTCTAGTGTAACTGTTAATTTCTGGTCATGTATTTTTTTCTCACCTTTTATATTAAAATAGCGATTGAAATAGAGTACGGTGTCATCTTGTTGCCAATCGTAATAAATATTTTTAGCAAAATTCAGAGCTTCTTCTGTATCCGCACCATTCGAATATTTTTTTACATTTAAGCTGGTAATATTCGTATTGCTTTTTGTAATCACAAGTCGTGGCTGTCCGTTTAATTCAAATTTGTTATCATTATAAGTCAGATAAACATCTCCATAGTTTTCTATCTCGTTAGACCAGTATTCGTTATTTGTATTTTTTATTTTTAAATACAAGGTGTCAGAGGTGCTTTTACTTATAGTATAATCTTGTGAAATTTCTTCATCTGTATGTACACCATAACTTACTTTTGCAGCAATAGCTCCAAGTACAAAAATACTAGTCAGCCAAAGTGCACCAGCAAAAACCCCAAGATTCCTTGATTTGGCCCTGAACCTAAAAATAGCTTTTAAACTTAAATAGATGACTATTAAAACTGGAATTGTTACTAATAGATAAGACGCTATAATTGCCACCCTTGCAGTGAAACCATCCGTGAAAAGTGTAGCAAGATCATAAATAGAGAATTGTACATCTGTCCAGCTAAATGGAGATAAAAAAGAGTCATGAAAAAAGAACGTACCAGTCATTGTTCCCAACATGGCTATTCCTGAAATAAAAAAGCTAACACCTAATATTGCAAGTATTATTTTAGCAAAAACAAGAAATACTTTGCCTGCAGAGTTGAAAATATCGCCTACATTTTCCTTTATTTTATTGTAATTCCTCGACTTTTGCCATTTGTTGAAATTTGATTTTACATTGGAAAACTCATTTTTTATGGATGTTTCAATACTCGAAAGGTTAATGTCCTGTCCCTTCATCTCCAGTTTTTGGCTACGGGTTTTGGCTTCAGGAATAATGGCCCATAACAATATGTATATCAGGATGCTGGTTCCATAAAAAAGAGCCATAAGCACAAATAATACCCTTACAATTACCGGATCAATACCAAAATAATTGGCAATGCCTGCTGCAAGTCCGCTAATTACACTGTTGTCAGTATCCCTGTATATGTGGCGTCCTGTTTTTTTCGTATTTGGTTCTTCTGTACTAATTTCCTCAAGGTCTTCATCTTCAAAGTCTTCTGGCATGCCCATTACTTCAGTCACATGCTCTACGTCAAATTGGTTGATAACTTCTTTTCTGTCACCAATTCTTTCCTGAAAAAGTTCTGCAATTCTTGCTTCAACATCGGCAATAATCTCGTTTCCTTCTTCGGTATTAATGAATTTTTTGGTGATTGAATTTAAATATTGTTGAAGCTTATCAAAGGCATCTTCATCAATGTTGAAGATTAAGCCGCTTATGTTAATTCTTATTGTTTTTTTCATTTTATCATGTTTTAGGGAATGATAAATAGTTTTTTTATCGCTTTATTTTAAATCAGATGCTTCATTATCAAGCTGGTTAATCATTTCCACAGCTTGAACCAGCTCGTTCCACGAAGTGTCCATTTCATCCAAAAAATTGTTCCCTTTTTCGGTAAGCTTATAATATTTTCTTGGTGGCCCCTGTGTTGATTCTTCCCATCGGTAGCTAAGTAGACCCGCGTTTTTTTGGCGGGTTAAAAGCGGGTATAAGGTACCTTCAACCACAATCAACTTTGCTTCTTTTAGTTTTTTGATAATATCTGAGGCATATGAATCTTTTTTTGATAATATTGAAAGGATGCAATACTCTAAAACACCTTTTCTCATTTGGGCTTTTGCATTTTCTATTTTCATCTGTTCATTTTTTAATTATTCACTTCGTTCATGAGAACGCTATCACTAAGTTGTTTTTAATTATTCGCTAAGCTCTTGAGGGCTTCGCTGTTGTCAGATGGAACTGTCCCAAAATGTCGGGACTTGTTTCATAGTAATATCTTTTATGTTATGGTTTAATTTGCTTTGTTAAATAGAACATGTTCAGTGAATTAGTGGGTTTTTTTATTGACTTTGTAACCTTTCATTTCAAACTTATCCTGCACACTTACAGCCGGAGGAAGTATTATCCATAGAGCAATGTAAATAAAGCCACCTCCAAATCCAATAAAAGCAAAAATTACAAATAGCACCCGAAGAATTACCGGATCAATGTTTAAATATTCTCCAAGGCCAGTACAAACACCTCCAAGGATTCTGTTGTCTGGGTCTCGGTATAATTTATTAGGCTTTTGTGTGTTGTGAAACTCTTTTTTTGTTTCACCTGATTCTTCCTCGCCCATAATTTGTTCAGGCATGCCCAAAGTTTCAATTACCTGATCAACTTCGGTCATGGAAATTACCTCTTTTGATTTATTTAACTGGGTTTGAAAGAGCTCAGCGATTCTTGATTCTATATCGGCAATAATTTCTTCTCGTTCTTCCTTAGCGCCAAAATATCGTTCAATGGCATTTAAATAATTTTGCAGTTTCAAAAATGCATCTTGGTCGATGGTAAAGATAAGACCTGCAAGATTAATGTTTTCTGTTATTTTC
>JBNKJW010000306.1:0-28158 GCA_050291445.1 Bacteroidales bacterium
CTTTTTAAATTTAAAAAAATCGAAGGTGCCAACTATGTTTTTCATCTATTATTTGTTTTTTTAAGTTTCTCTATAGGTGGTGCAATTGCGGGTTACATCACCTGGTGGAAATACCAAATAATTTTTATTCCTTTTATTGCAACTGTGTTGGCATTGGTCTACATGCCTTACATAAAAAATTATTATAAATATATAGTTCCTGTCATAATCTTTTTTAGTGGTGCCGAAATAGTAATGGCCTGGCCAAACTATTTTCATTTTAGTAACAAATATTACCCAATGGCTAAAGTTGAAAATAAATATGATGGAAATGTTGGAGGTTACGAACTTGCCCAAAAGTTAAATGCTATTGAAGGTGCCGATACGTTGAAGGTTTTATCTGACACTTATGGTTTTATGTATTATTTTAAAGGTCATAACATATTGATAAACAAGCAAATAAACCGGAAAGATATTCTTGCATGCGACTACCTGTTTTTAAGTTCTTTTGGCAAAAAAGAAAAGAAACAATGGAACCTGCTTCCGTATGCAATATTTGGTTATTACAACACCCCGTTAGATTCAACCTATGCCTATTTAGGAAACAAAAGTCACTTTGTTAAATTAGTGAAAGTAAACAAAAACAAAAAACCATTTCTACCCGAAGGCTGCTTTGATACAGAATGTTACATTGATTTGAGAGGAAATAATGCAATTAGCTTTTGGATGAAAACAGAAAAAGCAAATGCTGGTAAAATTATAGTTCTTGCCAAAAATAAACTGGATGCACTTGCATTAGGTTATAAAAATGAGCTTCTTTATACAAAGAAAAAAGAAAAAGTGCACCTTAAAATAGCCAATTTAAATGATGGAAACTGGCACCATGTAGTCTGGATGAGTAAATGGGAAAGCCCTTTAGTAAATCGAGAATTATACGTAGATGGTGAATTAGTGATGGAAACTGAGGTAAAACCAGGCGATAAGCCCATTAAGGCAATGTTTTTAAGCAATGAGTTTGATGGTGAAATTGATGATGTTAGAGTTTTTAGGAAAGCTTTATCCAACGGACAAATACAAGCCATTTATAATAATGGAGAAATTACGCATGAAAGAGTAATTTTGGTGGATGGTGAGGAGTTGTTACCAGTTAGGCACTTTACAAAACAAAAGTAGAGCTATGAATAAAAGCAAACATCGCAACTGTCCGGTTTGTAGTGAAAACTATATTAAACACCTTCACCTAGTAAACCAAATTGAAATAGTAAGGTGCAGTAACTGCAAAATGGTTTATGCCGATGTTGCAATCAAGCATATTGAAGATAAAAATATATACAATAAAGAACTGTTTCACAAATACATAGCTTCCGAACCAATTTACACACTGGCTTATTATGATAGCATACTCCAAAAAATTAAAAAACACTTTGGTACTAATCAATTAAAGGTGCTGGAGCTTGGTTGTGGGCCTGGTTTCTTTTTACGTAGGGCTAAGCTCAAAGGATTTGATGCAACAGGTTGCGATTTTTCGCCCTACGCCCAGATAGCAAAAGAAACTTTTGATTTAAACATTGTTGTAAGTACTATTTTTGATGCTAGTTTTAGCAAGGAAGAGTTTGATGTGGTAATAACCCATGCTACACACGAACATTTGGGTAATATGTATGAAATCAGTGCAAGACTGAATGAATTGTTAAAAAAAAGAGGTTTGTTCATTGTCAGTGGGGTGCCTAATTATAATACACCAGCTATTCGATTATTTAAAAGCTTTTATCGGAATATGCCCCCATCACATGTTAATTTCTTTGAAAAACGCTCATTGAGTATATTTTTTAAAAACCTGGAAATCAGGCCAGTAAAAATAAAATCGTATGGTATGGGTGTTTGGGCATGGACGTTGATGCAATGGGGTAAATCAAAGGTCAGAGGAAAAAAAAAGGCACCATCCCAAATAACAAACCCAGACAAACAGATAATTGATGATGTAAAAATAGGTCAAAAACATATGCTGGTTGCGAAAATTTATGAATACCTGTGCCTACCAAAAATGGGAAGAAACCTTGAAATTTGGGGGGTGAAACAATAGGTTGATGAACAAAAAACTTAAATATTATTACAACAGGGTGCTTCCGGCAATAAAAACAGTTGCCATACGAAAAGGATTATACCCTGGCGACAATAATTATCAAAAGTTTGTTGTGATTGGCACGGCCAGGGTAGGTTCAACACTTTTGCAGGCATACTTAAACCAACATCCAAATATTTTTTGCGAGGGTGAGATATACAATACTGATCATTTGAAAATTTATGGAAAAAAAGATAAACTGCTTAGAAAATTAAAGGAGACCCCCGTTCAGTTTGTAGAGGAGTTCGGATTTCCAAAACACGAAAAAAAAATACAATCAGCAGGTTTCAAGCTATTTTATGAGCATTTTAGAGATAAAAAAACCAAAAAAGTTTGGGACTTTCTTTCTGAAAAAAAAGATTTAAAAATTATCCATTTAAAAAGAGAAAATGTATTAAGAAGCCTGGTTTCATTAAAAATTGCTTATAAAACAAATAAGTGGAGAAGTTTTGAACAAAAAGAAGATGAAAACAAACAGGTTATATTAACAAAAGAAGAATGTTTGGAACGGTTTAATTTTCTTGATCAAAATGAGCTTTTTGTTGATAAAACTTTTAACAAACAGTCTGTTTATAAACTAAAATATAAGGATTTAGTAAAAAAAAGACAGAAAACAATGGCTGAAATCTTCACCTTCTTAAGCACTGAAATTATTGAAGTAGAAGAACCTGCTTTAAAAAGGCAAAATCCGGAAGCCTTGCATCAACTAATTGCCAACTTTGAAGAGTTGAAGGACGAATTTAAAAACAGCCCCTACATTAAACACTTTAAGGAATAAACCCCAAACAATGAACAACTTTTTTGTAAATATTTTACGATTTATCTACCGCCTGGTTCACATAAAGGGCATACAAAATGTTTGTTTTACACCCGGACATTTTTATTCGCCCATAGTTTCTGTAAAATCAATAAAAAAAAGAGAGGCTGCTATCTGGCCGGACTTTCCGGGAGAAATTGAAGAACTAGATTTAAATGCAGAAAAGCAACTTGAATTATGCAAAAATTTTGAAAGTTATTATTCCGAGTTTAATTTTAGCTCAAAAAAAGGCAAATTAAGGTATTATTTTGATAATATTTTTTTCCTTGAAACAGATGCCATTGCGTTGTATTCATTTATAAGGCATTTTAAGCCACAAAACATTGTTGAAATTGGTTCAGGTTTTTCTTCGGCATTAATGCTCGACACCCGAGAGCAATTTAATTTAGATCTCAACATTACCTTTATTGAGCCGTACCCAAAAAGATTAAAATCATTACTTACCCAAAAAGATAAAGAGACCGTTAGAATTTACGAAAAAAAAGTGCAAGACACTGATTTAAAGACAATTGATACTTTGGAAGAAAACGATATTCTTTTTATCGACAGCACACATATTTCAAAAACCGGTAGCGATGTCAACCACGAATTGTTTAAAATTTTACCCCGACTGAAAAAAGGAGTACTCATTCATTTTCATGATATTTTTTATCCATTTGAATATCCAAAAAATTGGGTTTACCAAGGCCGTAGCTGGAATGAAAATTATATTCTAAAAGCATTTTTAATGTACAACAAAGACTACGAAATTTTGTTTTTTTCGGATTATTTACACAAATGTCATCCTGAAGTATTTAAAGATATGCCTTTGTGTTATAAAAATAAGGGAGGGAGTATTTGGCTGAGGAAAAAAAGATGAGATAGGAGATGTTAGATTTGAGTAGTTAGAAAAAAGGATAAGGCACAAGTGGTGACACTTGCGCCAGCAAATGAAAAACTGAAAAGCCCTGAAAGGGCGAAAGAACAATAGGGGGCTGTATCAAAACTAACTTTTGGTCGCTGAGCCTGTCGAAGCGAATACTGATAATCAGCAACATAGGCATTTCGACAAGCTCAATGACCCTCAATTTTACGACTTTTGATACGGCCCCTAAACCAAACAAGGACAAAAAGGCCCGCACAGGCAGATTGAGAGAAGGAATTATTTGCTTCGGGCCCGTGAAACAAAATTTTGAGTAAACGAAAGTCATAGAAAATAAATGAATACCCGCCCTCTAATATCCATAATAACAGTTGTTTACAACGGCAAAAAGCACCTCGAACAAACCATTCAAAGTGTTTTAAACCAAACCTATACCAACTTTGAATTCATTATTATTGATGGCGGATCAACTGATGGGACTGTGGATATTATAAAAAAATATGAAAACCAAATAAATTACTGGATAAGCGAACCCGATAGTGGTATTTATGAAGCTATGAACAAAGGTCTTGCCAAGGCAAAAGGTGATTACATTGGCCTATTAAACAGCGATGATTTTTACGAATCCAATGCACTTGAAATAATAACCAATGAAATTAAAACTACTCAAAATGCAGATGTGTTTTTCGGGAATATGTTTATTTTAAACCAAAACCTGCAAGAAAAACAGCTGCAAACCTACAAAAAGGGAGAGAATTTGCACAAAATCTTCAGCATTTGGCACCCAACTGTTTTTGTAAAAAAAGAATGTTATAAAAAATACGGCAACTTCGATACCAATTTTAAAATAGCTGCTGATTATGAGCTACTTTTAAGGCTAAAGAAACAAGGTTGCAGTTTTAAATACATCAACAAACCCATTACCAATTTCAGGGAAGGAGGAACCAGTTATTACCATAAAAAACTAAAATACGAACGTTTTCGCTTGCAGAAAATGCACACTTCTTGCGTTAATGCCTGGTGGAATTTATTCTGGAGTATTAAAATTGAAATATTACAAAAAATATTTATGAAGATTCTTGGAGAAAAGCGATATCATCGAATAAGATATAAATATTTGTACAAATAGGGTTTGTAGGTTTCTTACAAAAATTGATATTACAAGGTATATTAAAAGTGGTGTAACTTAATATGAATAAGAGCACAAAAAAAGAGATAGAAAAATTAACTTATCATTTAATCAAATTAGCCAAGAAATCTTGTTGGAATAATTTTAGTGACTCCATTTATTACATTTTTTCAGAAATAATAAATGATGAGAAGAATTGTTATGAAAAACAATTAGTCAGAAGGAAAGTAAACGTAAAGAAAAAAACGTTAACTTTAAATGAAACAAGTGAAAAATTAGAAAATTTGTACTCCAATCTTTATGATGTTAATTTTTGCTTATACAAAGCAACAAAGAATAAAACCATTATTGAAATCCAATATTTCTTAAAGTCTTCTCTTGATAAAGATTATTTTGAAAAAGTGAAAGATAGGCCACCAATGTTGCATTGCAAAATTGCAACTCCAATATATTTAAAAAGTGAAAACGAAAAATTTGATGTTAATTGGGAATTAGGTGGATTGAGGTATAAATGGAATATATTTTGGCACAAAAAGAAATTGAAAAATAAATCATAGTAAAGTTTATGAGGTGTACTTCGACAAAAATCCGCTCTGCATGCACAAACAATGAGTAAATGAAGCGAGGAAGATATTTTTGTCTTGATTTTTTGGTTCATTTTCATCCAAGGAAAAAGAACATTTTAATTACAAAAGCTAAAAAATATTAACAAAACATTTTTATAATTTAAATGAACCGTCCCCTTGTCAGCATAGCCCTCCGTAGTTACAACCAGAAAGAATTTCTGAAAGAATCTTTGGATTCCATTCTGGCTCAAACTTATCAAAACATCAAAATTATTGTAGCTGACGATGCCTCAACAGATGGTTCGCCAGATTTAATCAAAAATTATCAAAAACAATATCCTGATAAAATTACTCCATTACTAAATGAAACTAATCTGGGCCACACTAAAAACCTAAATAACGCTTTAGCTGCCTGCAAAGGAAAATATGTTTCTATCTTTGATGGGGATGACATTATGCACCCTCAAAAAATAGAAAAACAAGTGGAATTTATGGAGCAAAACCCAAACTGTAGCATATGCTACCATAATACAGAATTCTTTGATAATGAGACCAATAAAATATTATACATTAAAAATCATCAAAACAACAGCTACCAGGGCGGGGTAAAAACAATGATAAAATACGGAATGTTTACCACCAATATTTCAAATTTAATCTTAAAGGAAAAAATACCAGCAAAAGGTGCCGATGAACGAATAAGCATAGCTTCAGACTGGATTTTTTATGTAGAAACATTGATGAATGGGGGCGAAATACAGTATCTTGATGAAATTTTGGCCAGGGTACGTCGCCACCCAAACAATATTACCCAAACCAGGTTCCTGAAAAACCTGAGCGATCAATACCTTAGCAGTTTTATTATTCTGAAAAAGTACCCAAAATATACTTTTCAGGTTATTTTTCGTTGGTTTAACGGGTTTTGGAACCAATTTAAAACAAGCATTCTAAAAAAATACAATTAAGCGTTGCAAAAGTTTGTAGATTATATTGTAAAATTCATTCATAAAGTGCTAACAAAGTTTGGCATTGGCGAGCAAATGCGCTACAGCATCATTAGGTACTCGTTTAATACAGGGTGGATGTTTGCTGAAAAGGTGCTTTTTATGGTTGTGGCTTTTTTTGTGGGTGTTTATGTAGCGCGATACCTTGGCCCTCAGAAATATGGGCTGTTGAATTATGCTATTAGCTTTGTGGCAATTTTTAAGGTAATGGCAAATTTAGGGTTAAATGGGGTGTTAACACGCGAACTAGTCAAGTCAAAAGATTTTGAAAATCAACTACTTGGGACAGCTTTTCTTTTAAAACTGGTGAGTTCAATTATTGGCTATTTAATTATTCTTATAGCTCTACAGTTTCTTATTATTGATTTTAAAAACAAGGTTTTAATATTAATTATTGCAGGTAGCATGCTTTTTTCAAGCATCGAAATTGCAAGATTTTATTTTGAAGCTAATGTAAAATCAAAGTATAATGCCATTGCTTCCTCCGCGGCCATTATTATAAGTTCAGGTGTTAAACTACTGATGGTATTTACAAAAGCAAGGCTTGAATGGTTTGCCTTTGCTTTTGCAATTGAATTTGTACTGCAGGCTATCGGAATTTTCATTTTCTATAAAAAATACAGGCCTAATAAACGAAAATGGAAATACAACATTTCCCTAGCAAAAGCACTGTTAAGAGATTCATGGCCTCTTTTGTTTTCAGGTTTTGCGGCCATGCTATATTTAAGAATAGACCAGCTTATGATTAAAGAAATGATTAATGCTGATGCTGTCGGGAATTATTCAGCAGCTATAAAAATAAGTGAGATCTGGTATGTGATACCAATAGTAATTGTGAGTTCGCTATTTCCAGCAATAGTAAAGGAACATGCTGTTAAAATAAAATATGAACTAAGGTTGGAACAGTTGTTTTCTTTATTAGTCAGAATAGCCGTTTTTATTGCAATACCTGTTTCAATTGCAAGCCCTTTTATTATTGGAAAGCTTTTCGGGAATGATTATCTTGATGCATCACCAGTTCTTCGAATTCACATATGGTCAGGTATTTTTATATTTATGAACAATGTTGTTGCACGGTGGCATATTGTAGAAAACAAAACCAAAATTTTTATGATACGAACAGCCGGTGGTGCTTTTTTAAACATTATTTTAAATTTAATCTTGATCCCGGAATATGAAATTATTGGAGCAGCAATTGCAAGTTTAATCTCTTATTTTTTTATTGCTTATTTTAGTTGTTTGTTGTTTAAGCCCATGCGAAAACTTTTTGTTATTCAATCAAAAGCAATGGCTTCAATTATACCATTCAGGTTATTCATTAAAAATAAAAGGGTGTGAAAGCATTTTTACAGGAATTTTATCGACGAATTAAGTACTTTAAATCAACACCTGTGCAAATCAGACAGGATGATTTATATTTAGTTGAGTATCCCAAATCAGGAATTACCTGGTTGAGTTTTATTCTGGCTAATATAATTCAGTTAAAAGCAAATCCTGCTGTTGAAGTAAGTTTTTTTAACTTCACACAGATTATTGCCGATATCAATTACTCAAAGTATCCCAGAAGTATGAATAATCCTTTTGGAAGCCGTATAATTAAAAGTCATGCAAAATACAACCCTTTTTATACACATGTTATTCTACTAGTCCGTAACCCTTTTAATGTAATGTTGAGTTATTACAATTTTCAAAGCAAATTGGGTTCTAATGACATGGAGTTTAAAAAATTTATTGAAAATAAAAAATATGGTATTGATGGATGGTTAAAACACACGGAATCCTGGTTGAAAATGAATGTCGGAGGTCACCGATTTTGCATGATTCGATATGAAGACTTAATAAATAACACCTTTGAAACTGTTAATAGATTAATAAATTTACTTGGCTGGCAGGTTGATGACAACATAATTTCAAAAGCAATTAATCAATCTTCTTTAAAAGCAATGAGAAAAGCTGAGGAAGAATATTCAGAACTGAATCCCAAATACAGGTTAAATTTTGTGAGAAAAAAAGAAAACAAAATTAGTCAGTTGGATCAGGAATCATTCGATTATATAAATAATAAATGCAGTCATTTGTTGAATGAATTTTGGAAAGATATGGATTTTAAGGATATTTTTGATGAAAATTAAAATCAATTTTTTATAAATGAAATGCAATATTTGCCAAAATGAAATTACACCTAAAACTATTTACAGGCATAAATTACCTAATAAATCTGATTTGGTAAAATGTCCTGAATGTAAAACAAAGTTTGTTTTTCCCATACCTGACGGTGATACCATTTCTGAATATTACAATGGAATGTATGCTCATTTAGCGCAATATGATAACCAAAAAATGGAAATGGCCGGTAAATCAATGAACGGGTATTTAAAAGAGCTTCCAAAGTTGGACATAAAAAATAGTAAGTTTCTTGATTTAGGTGGTGGTTTAGGATATTACTCTAAAGCTGCACAAAACCTTGGTTTTTCTGTTACACTGGTCGAACAGGATCCTGTTTCCTATAAATTTGCACAAGAAAAACTTGAGATAAATAATATTGATAAAAGAAGTATTGAGGATTTTTTAAATCAGCAAACAAATAAATTCGATATTGTTTTCTTTCGTCATGTAATTGAACATGTTATTGAGCCTGACAAAATGATAAAAGGGGTATCAAAGCTTCTAAAAAAAGATGGAATTTTAATTATTGAAACAGATAATAATAATGGAGTTGAATTATTATTGAGACCTCATTCATTGTTATTTTATTTAAATCGCTACAAAAAGTCATTTGAAAAAGTCAATTTGATTAACTTGTTTTTAAAAAAACCATTTGCAATTGATCCACCCCGGCATTTATTTGCATTTAACATGCAAAGTCTTTCTTTGTTATTGAAACGAAATGGATTAATTCCAGAAAAAAAAGTCCACTACTATACGGGCCACCCAATTTATTGGCCAAATCTTCCACTTCCTTCTGTAAAAAAACTTTTTGAGGCTATAAAACAAGGAAGTTTAAAAAGTTTTGTAAACTGGAAACTGGAATACCTTTTTTATCCGGTAAGAATTGTTTTTAACTTACTCGGAAAATCGGCAGGAATTTGCATTTATGCTAAAAAAACAAGCAAATGAAAAGTATTTTTTTTCACATATATAATTTTATCATTGGAAAACATCCAAACAACACCATCTTTTCTTTTAATTTCCACAATATCAAACATCTTGTAAAATTCAACAAAAAAATAGCCGACTCGCATTTAATTAAAGAAAATTCCAGTTTTTTAGATGTTGGTGGAGGCGCCAGTCCGTATTTTGACATTTACAAGCAAAAAATAAAGGATTTTCATGTTTTAGACTTTAAAGAATCATTACCAAAAAATGAAAAAAGGCCAATAGAACAAGTTGAAGGGGTTGCTGAGAGTATCCCTTTTAAAAGTCAAAGTTTTGATGTGGTTCTTTTTAACCAGGTACTTGAACATGTTAGCAATGATACAAACGCAATAAGTGAAGTACACCGGGTACTAAAACAAGGTGGAGTTTTAGTAGGCTCTGTTCCACATATTAGCCCAATCCATTTAGAGCCATATGATTTTAGAAGATACACCTATTATGGCTTAGAAAAAATACTTAAAGAACATCATTTCAAACAAATAAAAATTGAAAGTAATGGCGGCGTTTATAAAACTTTGGCACTGACTCTTTTAATGGATTGGTTTCTTTCGGTAAATAATGGAGAAAAACAAAGATTTAATGTATTAAAACATTTTATGTTGTTCCCTTTAACAGGTCTTATTAATTTTATAGCTCTGATTGCCGATTTAGTTTCAAAAAACAAGAAAAGAAGTCCGACAAATTATTGCTGGATAGCATTTAAATAAAATAAAGTCATTTACCTTTAAATGAGCAGATTAAAAAACTATATAAAAACAAATAATACCATTTATAACTTTGTTCAGCTTTTAGTTTTTCTTAAAAATTCAAAGCTTTTTAGAGTTTCTGGCTTAAGAAAAAAATATCCCAGAGTCATACAGCTTCCAATTACCTATAGATGCAACTCAAAATGTGTGATGTGCAATATCTGGAAAATGGATTGGAGCAATGAAATGGATTTACAAAGTTTTAAAACAGCATTGAAATCAAAGCTTTTTAAAAAAGTAATTGCTGTAGGAATAAATGGTGGTGAACCTTCTTTTGTGAAACAACTCCCCGAATATACAGAAGCAATTCTACAATTACCAAAACTAAAATCTTTAAACATTATTTCTCATGGATTTAATCAAAAATTACTCCTTCCAAAGCTAAAAGAAATGTATAAAAGATGTAAACTGGCAGGTGTTAAATTTCATGTATCCATTTCGCTTGATGGAGTAGGAGATGTTCATAATAAAGTAAGGGGCCTTGATATCTTCAAAATCACCTCATCGACAATTGATGAAATAAACAACAATAGTAAAAAATATTGCGACTCGTTTGATACCGGCTGCACTGTTATTCAACAAAATGTCGATGATCTAAAAGAATTGGATGCCTACGTAAAAGCCAAAGGTATTCCAATAAAGTATCGACTTGGAATTAGCAACAAAAGAATTGAAAGTTATAAAATTCTGGATGAATTTTCTGTTTTTAATAAACAAGCAAGTCAATCTGCCAAAGAGTTTTTTTACACTAAAATTGGTAAAGAAAGTGGTATTTACAACAAGTTTAAATATTTCTCCATCTATTACTTTTTAAAAAACAACTATTCTAAAAGGCTCTTAGGATGTATGTGGAAGGATAATGGCGTAACGCTTGACTCGCGGGGAAATTTATACTATTGTGCAGTTGAAAGTAAAAAGATAGGGAATATCCTGACTGAAAATGGTGAAAAAGTTTTTTTTTCAAAAAATAATTTAAGTTATCGAAAAAGTATTGTTGAAGAAAAGTGCAATTCATGCATACATGATTATGCTGGTAAACCAGAGCTAAAAAATCTCTTACCTTTTATTAAAGAGATCATATTAAAAAACTATTTTACTAGCATATATAAGTTTTTATCGCATCTAACCTGAGTTTTTTATAATGAGGTTTACAATAATAGGATGGTATGGAACAGAAACAATTGGTGATCGGGCTATTTTAGCCGGAATTTTTAAAATTTTATCTCAAAATTTTGGAAAAATTGAAGTCAGACTTGGAAGTTTATTTCCATTTTTTTCTGAAAGAACACTCACCGAAGATTATCTTTTTTGGGAAGAATTATGTGGAAATCCGATAAAAATAACCCTTTTTGATTCAAAAAGACCTGCCCAACTGAGAAAAGCAATCAAAAATTCTGATGCTTTAATTATGGGTGGAGGTCCTTTAATGCATATTCCTGAATTACAACTGGTTGACTATGCCTTTAAAAAAGCAAAAAAAGCAAAGAAAAAAACAATAATTGGTGGTTGTGGAATTGGCCCTATTTACAATAAGAAGTATCACAAAGTGTTGTATCAGATAATTAATAACTCCGATACTACCTACTTGAGAGATCTGCAAGCAATAAACAACTTAAAGGCCATTGCAGGAGGAGAAGAACTAGTAAAAAGCAAGAAAATCATTTCATCTTATGATCCTGCTATAATCCCTGGTCTTTTTTATAAAAACACCTCATCAAAAACAACCAATGAAAATATTGTTGTTAATTTTAGGGAATTCCCACCTTTTTATAGCAAAAACAGCACTAAAACAGATGATAAATTAATCACTTTCATAAAAGATTTAAAAGACCAGTTTGATTCTGAAATTAAACTGGTTCCAATGCATTATTGTAGCCTAGGTGAGGATGATAGAGAGTACTTCTACAAACTTTTAATGAAAATAGAAGATAGGCAAAAAATCAGTATTCAGGCAAAACCATTGAGTTTAAACGAAACCTTTAGCGTTTTTGCTTGTGCAAAGTTGGCAATTGGAATGAGATATCATTCCGTTTTTTTTCAAACACTTTTAAACGGAAACAACTATATTATTGATTATACAGAACCCAATAAAGGCAAAATTGCAGGTTTTATTAAAGACATTGATGAAAATAGTTTTTATAAAGACAGGTACATTAATTTGCAAATCAACCAAAATATTGATTTTAAATTTACTAGCGAAAAATTTAATCATAGTTTAAATTTAGACAAGATTTTGAATGAGTTTTCTGAATTTAAATAACTAAAAGTGAGAGTTTTACATATAAGCACAACAGATATTACTGGCGGAGCAGGTATTGCTGCAAAACGGCTTCATGATGCTTTAAGAATGCAGGGTGTAGAGTCATTTATGCTGGTGCAATCAAAAAAATCAAAAGACAAATTTGTTTTAAAAAATTACCATATTCCTTTTATTAATAAAATCCGGAGCGAATTAGATTATTTACCTCTCCGAAAAAGAATAATAAATAAACATAATTTCTCTCCAGCTTGGTTCCCAGGTTCAATTCATAGAAAGATAAAAAAAATAAACCCTGATATAATTCATTTGCACTGGATAAATGGAGGCTTTATCAAAATAGAACCCCTTTCAAAAATCAAAGTCCCAATTTTATGGTCGCTTCATGACATGTGGCCATTTACAGGTGGCTGCCATTACGATAATGGATGCAATAAGTTTACTGATGAATGTAAAAATTGCCCTGAATTGAAAAACAGTGATGCTGCTTTTAAAATCCTTAAAAAGAAACAAAGCAGTTTCGAGTTTATTAAAAAACTACATATAAATGGATTAAGCAAATGGATAGGTGATTCAGCACAAAGCAGCAGGTTATTTAAAGACAGAGAAGTACATAACCTTCCCAACTGTATTGATATTGAAGTATTTTATCCCATCAATAAAAAAGAAGCAAAAAAAGCATTAGGGATAACACTTCATTCAAAAATGGTATTATTTGGAGGTATTGCAGCTACTCAGGATGAAAGAAAAGGCTTTGATTTACTACAAGAAGCACTTTTTAAGCAGTCTGACAACCAAAATCTCACACTTGCCGTCTTTGGTAATGCAGGTAAAAAAGAGTCTTTTTTGAAAAATATCCGTATAAAATACCTTGGGCATATCAATAATATTGAACAATTAAGATTGATTTATTCAGCTGCTGATGCAGTAGTTGTTCCATCACGTCAAGAAAACCTCTCAAATGTAGTTCTGGAGTCCTTAGCATGTGGAACACCTGTTGTTGCTTTCAATATTGGAGGAATGCCGGATATGATTAATCATCAGTTCAATGGGTACCTGGCTCAGCCATTTAATGAATTAGATTTGGCAAAAGGAATTAATTGGACAATAACCAATCAAATTACAAAAAAGCTCAATGAAAAAGCCAGAAATACTATTAAGGGAAAATACGATTATATTAATGTGGCTAAAAAGTATATAGAACTCTATCAAAGTGTTATTACAGGTTAATTCTTCCTTGTTTCAACCATTTCTCTTTTATTAAATTTTTTTCTTTTGAATAAAAGTGGTTAACATATTTTGTATTTAACATTTTTTCCACATACCATTCAGGCAATGGCAAGCTTTTCACCTTTTTATACATTTCGGCATAATTCTTTTCGGCACCAACATTATAATTTTTTAACGAAAAATCCTCAATATTTACAAAATTCCGTATGAGTTCTACTTTAGTCTTATTGTCTAAATCATGCTTCATTAAAAGTAGTTCGATTTCATCCTTTTTGTAAATACAGTGACCTTCTTCAGGAAAAGAAGTTTCGTAAACATCAATAATGAAGTTGTTTCTAATATTTTTATCTATCCAAACACAAGGAATTTCATGTTCATAGTTTTTTTAAAAAAAATCCTGAATTTCTTCAGCAGAATATTCATTATGCTTGAATTTTACACCTGCATCTCTCTTGAAATTTTCGAAAAAAGCAGAAAGATTTCTTGAAATTGGTTCCCGAATCAAGGTAATTAATTTAACAGGAACATCATTTTTTGATTTAATTTCAAACAATTTCCTTACTGCAAGATTTTGATGATGTGCAGTAAACGAATGTCCATGTAAACAAGCACCGTTATATTGAGTCTTTAATGATCTATAAACAGAGCTGGAAGCAACTTTGCCCATTTGGTAAACAAATACAGTAGGGATTTTTTGTCCTTTTTTTTTAAGAACCTTACTTCCTTTCTTTCCTGCAACTTTCTAAAAAATGAAACTTTTGTAATCCTTATTGCCATTTTATATATTTTTTCTAACCATACTAAATGCTAGTAGAATAAATTGTTTAGTTCAATTACTCTCATTTTGTACTTCCCCATACCCTATGATAACTTTACTAGCCCCAAAGTTAACCAAATTATCTTTCAAAAAAAGGCCACCCAAAGATGACCTTTACCACCATTATCCAATTATAATACTATCCTTCAACCAGTTTTCTGAAAAACCCTACTATTTATCACCAAATTCCTGCCAGTTATACTCTAATTCCTTCCAAAGTTTTTTTCTGTTGCAAAATATGTCCAGAATACATATATTTGCCCCCGTTATTTTCTAAACCAATCATTATATGAAAAACCAAACTTCCTCTTCTGTCCGGGTATATTTGTACAAACAGGGCAATATTTCCTTATTTTTTTTCAATTTCTGCTCAAATAATTAATGTCAAATATTTATATAAATCAACAAGATGAAAAAAACAATGAAATTAGCCATAGCAATTATTTTTCTGTTGACCACTTTGCAAACTTTTGCACAAACCCCTCCAATTACTGATGGATTAGTAGGTTATTGGCCGTTTAATGGGAATGTTAATGATTTAAGTGGGAACAATAATCATGGAACTTTGCATGGACCTTCGCAGACAACAGATAGATTTGATAATGAAAACAATGCATATTATTTTGATGGCTTAAATGACTATATTGATTTTCCTGCATCAATCATAGATAATCTAAACCAGGGAGCAATTGCTTTTTGGTCAAATATTTCTTCAACGGGTGATCATCAAATGGTTTGGGCACGTAACGGTGTAGATGTGCCAAATTGGATGGGTTTAAGTATTGTTAAACCAAATTTTGCCTCCCCAATAAAGTCCTATTTTAGATCAAGTAATAGTTCTGCAATATCCAATGATACTTATTGTGCATATGATAATCAATGGCATTTCGTTGTATGTATGTGGGATACAGAAGAGGTAAGCTATTGGGTTGATGGAGTAAAGGTTGCCTCAGATGTTCCAAATGGCTCAAATACTGGTACAGGAACAGGATTTTGGTTAGGGAATGCTGTTTCGAACAGGGAATATTGGACCAAAGGGAAAATTGATGATCTGTCAATTTATGACCGGGTGTTGACTATTGAAGAAATCAATAAACTCTATACTACTAGACCTATCATCGAAGAAAACTGTACCTGGTCATGCGATGGAGTAAATATGATATACAACAATGGCAACGTAGGCATCGGCACCTCCACCCCCGACCAAAAACTCACCGTAAAAGGAAAAATCCATACCGAAGAAGTATTGATTGACTTAAACATACCTGTTCCTGATTATGTTTTTGATGATGAATATCCTTTACAAGAAATTGAAGACGTTGAAGAATATGTAAACAAAAACAAACACCTTCCTGAAATACCTTCGGCTGGTGAAATTGAAAAAACAGGTCTTGGTGTGGGTGAAATGAATATGAAGTTGTTGAAGAAAATTGAAGAGTTGACGCTTTATTTAATTAAGTTAAATAAAGAAAATAAAGAATTAAAAAAACGTATTGAGAAATTAGAATTAAAAAAATAAATAGACAACCCTTTATAAAATGAAAAAATGAAAAAAACACTGAAATTATTCTTAATAGTGCTATCACTATTAATTCATAGTCAAAGCTTTGCACAAAACCCTCCAATTACTGATGGGCTTGTTGGTTATTGGCCTTTTAATGGTGTATATACTGATAATCTTGGAAACTATAATTCTATAAATACCTATGGTAGTATAACCTATTCTGCCGGTATGCAAGGAGAAAACAATGGAGCTTGTTTCTTTGATGGAGCTTCTTGTCTTATTGTTGATGATGTAGGAACAATTAATCTTGGCAGCTTCTCAATTTCGGTATGGATTAATGCTCAAAGCTTTGGTAGTGAGGCCTCAACAGGAGTTTCATATGGTAGAATAGCCCGAAAAGAGTTTGATTTTGATTTAATGACATTTGATAATCAAGGTTCCTCTACAATTAATTTTGTTGTTGAAAACACAGCTTTAACAGCCCCTAACAGTTCAATTACACTTGATACCTGGCACCATATTGTAGCAACTTATAACGGAACTTTAATTGTACTTTTTATTGATGGAATTCAGGTTGGCTCAACAACACTAACAGGAAGTTCAACAAATAATAATCCTATAATAATAGGTAATTATAATAGTGGCAGCACACCTCGTTTTTTTAATGGGAGCATGATTGATTTTTCTATTTTCAACAGGGCTTTGAATGAAAATGAAATCCGGGAAATTTATCAAAATGTACCTACAGCTTGCACATGGTCATGCAATGGTGAAAACATAGTATACAACAATGGCAACGTAGGCATAGGCACCTCCACCCCCGACCAAAAGCTCACCGTAAAAGGAAAAATCCATACCGAAGAAGTATTGATTGACCTAAATATCCCCGTGCCCGATTATGTTTTTGAGGCCGACTATCCATTAACTAAAATTGAGGAAGTAGAGCAGTATGTGAATGAAAACAAACATTTGCCTGAAATACCTTCAGCCTGTGAAATAGAAAAAACTGGCTTAGGTGTTGGTGAAATGAACATGAAGCTGCTGAAGAAAATTGAGGAGTTGACACTTTATTTGATTGAATTAAACAAAGAAGTAAAAGCAATAAAGCAGGAAAACAAAGAATTGAAAACAGAAATTAACCAATTGAAAAATAGTCATTAGTCAGTTTTCACCAATGACTAATGGCTAGTGACCAATGACTGAAATTAAAACATATGAAAAAAATAAATCTACTCATCCTTGCACTATCTTTAACCCTAGTGAGTACAACTGCCCAGCAACTTGCCCACCAGTGGGTGCAGTATGCAGGAGGAAAAGCACTTGACCAGGCGGTAGACATGGCCCTTGATGACAATAACAATTTATTTGTAACAGGTAATTTCCTGGATACCATCTATTTTAATACGACCAAACTGAGCTCAAAAGGCAGCACAGATATTTTTTTAGCAAAATACGATAAAACTGGTAAGCTGGAATGGGCAAAAAGCTTTGGTGGAAAATCTGTTGAACAGGTACATGCCCTAACGCTCGATAATGAAAGCAATATCTATTTATGCGGTAAATACAAAGGAACCAGCCAATTTGCCCATAAACAATTAGTAACAGAAGCATTTAGTGAAAACTTTATTGCCAAGCTGGGCAAAGATGGAAGTGTGCAATGGATCAAGTCAATAAAAGGCAATACCAAAGGGCACAAAACCTTATTGGCTGTTGATAACGAAGATAACCTTTACTATGCAGGCACTTTTTATAAAACCATGAAACTTGAGAACAAAACATTTTCTGCTCAAAGCAGTGCCGACATCTTTGTTTCAAAATTCAATAAAAAAGGAGAGTTTATTGATGCAATAAGCATTGGAGGCAAAGGAAAACAAACACTTGAAGCCATTATTTGTGGTGCTGAAAAACAACTTTATTTAACCGGGACTTTTGATAACGAAATTACCTTCGAAAAAGAAACTTTTACCAGCAATGGTAAAGAAGATGTTTTTGTTGCCTGCTTTACCAACTTAAAACAAGGCTGGTGCAAACAAGTTGGAGGGTATTATTCAGACATTACAAATAAACTGGTTGTTGATAACGGGCAATTACTAGTTGGAGGAAGCTTTACTGGAGAAGCCCAATTTGGCAAAACCAGTTTACTATCAGATGGAGTATTGGATGCCTTTGTTGCCTCTTATGCATTGAATGGGGAACTCAACTGGGCACAAAAGTTTGGTGGCCCTGCCAATGAGTATGTAAACAGCTTGCTTACAGCAACTGATGGAAGTATTTATATAAGTGGGAGCTACCGTGGAAAAATACAAAAACTAAAAAGCGAATTGGAATCGGAACAATTTAGCAAAGATGTCTACTTAACAAAACTAAGCAAAGATGGTGATTTTTTATGGTCAGAAAGTTTTGGCGGCAACAAACAGGACTTTGCAGTAGGGATAGTAAAAGACAAGGAGAATTATTTTTACCAACTGGGCAGTTATAGCCGCAACCTGAAAATAGGCAAAACCAAAGCCATGCATCAGGGACAAGAAGATGACTTGTTTATCAACAAATTTTATGATTGTAGCCTTTCGCAGAAAATTGATTTAGGCAATAATTGTACACTTTGCGAAGGAACAATCTTAAAAGCAGAAGGCAACTTTGTTAGCTACCTGTGGAGCAATGGTTCTGCAGACACCAGCATTGTAATAACTACCAGCGGAAGCTACTCGGTACTGGTAAAAGATGAATATGGCTGCGAAAGTAGCGATACTGTTGAAATAACCATTGCTGAATTACCAGCGGTAGATTTAGGTCCTGATATTATGGCAGGGACAGATGAAACAATTACCCTAAAAACCGAAGGCGAATTTATCAGCTATTTATGGTCTGATGCCTCGCAAGAAACAACATTGGTTTTGCCACCTATAAAAAAAGACAAGACTGAACAAATAACCTTAACAGTAAGCAATGAAAATGGCTGTACCGCCACCGATGACATTTTAATTACCCGAAAAGTGGTGTTTGCCCAGCAAGACTGGACGGATATAAATGGGAACACAAGCAACTACAGGCTATACCCTAACCCAAGCAGTGGAAAATTTGCCATTTATGTTAACAAGGCAGCCATGGTAAAACAAATTGATGTGTTTAGCACCACAGGCAATAAAGTAAAAACTTATGAAACCATTGCCAGTTTTCCGTTTAGCGTAGATTTAACAGGCCAGCCAAAAGGAACTTATTTGGTTATTGTTAGCGAAGTAAGTGGTGCTTATCGGTATAAAGTTGTTGTTGAGTAAAAAAATAATAATAAAATGAAAAAATATTTGCTAATAATAGTAATCAATATAATAAGCAATTTAATAGTTTTAGGGCAACCTGAGGGAGCAGAGATAAGCCCAAACGATTACAATGTTATCCCTCCCTCGCCAAATGCATCTTCATTAGGAAAATATGGTGAAATTCCGGTAAGTCTGTATACAGGAACTCCTGAAATTTCGATACCCTTGTTTGAATTAAAGAGTGGAGATGTAACAATACCCATTAGTTTAAGTTATCATGCTTCAGGTATCAAAGTAAATGATATGGCTTCATGGGTTGGACTTGGATGGAGCTTAAATGCAGGAGGTGTAATAACCCGAAGTATGCGGGGGGGATTTGAGGATGAGCATTATGGCTGGTATAGAACTGACGGAAATCCTGACAGAGTATGGAGGACTGGATATATTTATCGAGATAGAGGTATATGCGCTGGAGACGGATTTATGTTTGGAGCGGAAGATTTGGAGCCAGATCTTTTCTTTTATAATTACTCTGGTGGTGCAGGAAAATTTGTTTTCGATTCACAAAAACGAATCCATTTAATACCATACACACCTAATAAGATAACAGTTAATTGGGAGAATGGGATTGACGTAAGCTATACGAATTGTACCAGAGATGAAATTACTGGTATGACTATAACAAGCAATCAGGGTTATGTTTTCAATTTCAATGAATATGAAAAAACAGACTCCTACACATGGGATGGTAAATTTTTTTCAGATCTGAAATCACATAGAAATTACAAGTCTGCTTGGTATTTAAATGAAATTTTTGATCAACATGGAGTTAAAAGATTCAATTTTGATTATCGAACCATTGCAGAATTAAGATATGATGCTGTATATGATTATACTTATATTGATTCAGATTTTGGCCAAAGCTCCTGCGCATGTAATGCAGGGCGATATATTTTAGGTCCTAATAATAATTATTCAAAAGTTATAAATGCTAAAAGAATACAACGAATTGATTTTGATGATGGATACGTTCTTTTTTATGCAGACCATGTAAGACAGGATTTTATAGGTGATAACGCATTGACACGGATTGAATTATACGATAATAATGAGGAGCTAATAAAAAAATACATTTTAGACTATGACTATTTTACCACTGGGGGTTCTACAGGAGCTACAGGAAAACGCTTACAATTAAAAAGCCTTACCGAGGAAGGTGAAAATGGTAACCAAAAACCACCGTATACATTTGATTATAATTCTACAGAACTTCCAGAAAGAGGTTCTCAAGCACAAGATTGGTGGGGATATTATAACCACAATGTAAGCCAATTAGAACCCCAAATTTACATCTATCCGGCTTACGGTAAAGATAGTTACTCCATCTTTAACCGCCCTTCAGGATATTTGGGCAATCAATACATTGTAAGTGGCAGTAACAGAAATTGTAATTCAAACGATGTGCTGGCAGCTTCGTTGGAGCGTATTACCTATCCAACCGGAGGGTATACAGAGTTTGAATTTGAACCACATTGGTTTTATTATCAGGGTGCAGAAAGAATGGGGGGCGGTATACGAATAAAATCACAAACCATTCATGATGGAAGAGAGGCTGCCAATGATCTGATTACCAATTATCATTACACAAACCCTGATTTATCTAATCAATCAAGTGGAGGAATCGTTACTTTACCAGTTTTCGGCTACCCTTGTAATTCAAAATACGGACTAGATGAAAACAATTACTCTGAAATGATGAATTTCTATGAAACAACCACATTAAAAAAGTCAATTAGTGTAAGTAATTTAGGGGCTACACAAGGTAGTTTTGTTGGATACAGTGATGTTAAAGTGGAAAAAACAGGAAATGGTTTTACTACCTACAAATATACTTCTCCCTCAAACACACCTGATATAAGTCCAACAATTGTAAAAACCTCAACTGATTATTGTAATCCAGGACAAGAAGATATTGATCAAAATTCACAATTTCCCTATTCTTTTAGTACAAGTCTTGAAGCAAGGAGAGGAAATTTACTAGAATCGAAAGTTTTTAATTCAGATGGTTCAGTTGTTAAAATGACTGAAAATGAATATGATTTGATTTCAAAAAGCTCATTTTCAGTGGATGATATCCAAAATTACTGGTCAGGTCCAAACGAACTATATGATTATGTTATTCTAACCAGTACCTACAATATTTTATCAGAAGCCCAAGTGTTGAAAAAAACAACAGTAACAGAATATCCTAGTCCTGGTGAGCTTATACAACTTATTACCTCAATTACTGAATATGTTTACGATAGTAACTATCTCAATTTAAAGGAAAAAACAGAATTGATTGATGGGGCCAACATTAAACATTGGTACAAGTATGCACCTGATTTTGTTGTAGGAAATAATATTTATTCAAACATGACTGATAAAAATATGGTTGGTATCCCTATAGAAATTGTTCAGCAAAAAAACAACAACACAATTGGAGCTAAACTCACCACTTTTACAAAACATTACAGTGCCGACGAAACATATATTGTTCCTTCTGAGATTTATAGCCTTGAAAGTGACCAACTGGTTTCAGACAATAGTTTTTTTGAAAACACGGTGTTAGATCCAAAAATGAGGGGAAAGGTATTCTTTACCAGATATCAATATGGTAAACTTTCGGAATATAATACTGAAGGGAATATCCCAGTAACTATTGTTTGGGCTTATGGCTATAATCTACCGGTTGCTAAAATTGAAAACTCAACCCAGCAAAATGTAGTGAATGCACTTGGTAATATTGGTCATTCCTTAAGTGGAATTGAAGAGTGTAGCTCATGGAGTACTGATGATACTCAATTACGAAATATTTTTGATCAATTAAGAAGTGAAGCTTTAATGTCTAATTCAATGATTACTTCTTACACTTACGACCCACTAAAAGGAATCACTTCCAAGACTGAACCGAATGGTACAAGAACTTACTATATCTATGATGATTTTGGTCGTTTAGAAACTGTAAAAGACCAGGATGGTGTTGTATTGAAACATATAGAATACAATTACATTTATAATGATGACCCAAATAGTAATGAACCATTAGAGATTACAGAAAAAAGAGATGAAGACAGTGGATGTTACGAAGCATCATTAACTGTAACAGCCACAGGTGGCAGTGGCAATTATACTTATGAATGGACAACAACGGATAATAATGCAGGCATTGCTAATACACTTGGGAGTAATTGTGTTTATTATCTGATCAATGATGGTAGTCTATCAGGATCATATGGCGCATATGTAACCTGTACTGTGTGCGATCAGGAAAATCCCGACAATTGCATCACAGTTAACCACATTTTCCAGGTAGATTGCGATTAATAAACATCAAATTTATTGGTGGTGAATAATTCTAAAAAACAAGAAATGAAACAAGTCCCAATACTTTGGGACGGTTCCACCTGCCCGTCGAACTCTATATAAAGGAAGGTGGGTCTGACAACAAAAAATAATAAAAAATAAACAGATGAAATTAACAACTATAATACTTTTCATCCTCGCAACAACTGTGCATGCCGTTGGACAAAACGATGGTTACGATAATCGCGAGATAAATACCTACAGCAATGATGTTGAAATGGCCCGAAAATCAATAAGCTTAAAACCTGGTTTTAATACTACAGGACAAACCAGCTTTAGAGCCTACATTGATCCAATAGCACCTATTGGCACGAACACTCAGGGCTCTGCATACAACGGATTCACATCAGGGCTTATGGACGAAATGAACTATATTAAAACCTATGCGGCCTATAAGGACAATAAAATTAGCGATCCCGATAATTTAAGCATTGCAAATTCAAACATCGCTTATCAGTACTTTGATGGTCTTGGGCGGCCAATCCAAACCGTTCAGGTAAATGCATCCCCTGAGGGACGTGATTTAGTTCAGCCCATTATTTACGATGATTTTGGCCGTGTAGCTGAAGAATACTTACCCTATGCAGTTGAACAGCAGGGTAATTCAGCCGGAGGCTTTAGGACTTATGCCTTTGAAGAACAAAAAAACTTCTTTGACAACTTTTTTAACGAAGGAGATTTTGCTTTTTCAAAAAAGTTTTTTGATAACACCCCACTAAACAGGGTTACAGAAATCCTGGCTCCGGGAGAAGCATGGCATACCAATAACAAAAAAGTAAGCATTGATTATGGTATCAATACCGCTACAGAAGTAATCATTTGGAGTGTTACTGCTAATGGTGATGAAGGTCTTACAAAAGGTTCTAACTTTACCGCTGGAGAATTGTACAAAACTATAACGATTGATGAAGACGGTAAAACCAGTGTGGAGTACAAAAACAAATTAGGACAGGTGGTATTAACTGTAGCTAAAGATGCAGCGAATGGTGATGCCAAGACCTATTATGTTTATGATGACTTAGGATTGTTACATTGGGTGTTGCCACCTAAAGCAAGTGCTGATGGAAACATCTCCGCTACTGAAAAAACTGAACTTTGTTACTACTATGAATACGACGAGCGCAAACGTATGGTATTAAAAAGGCTACCAGGTGCAGAACCAATTTACATGGTATACGACAAGCGTAATTTGTTAGTGGCCACCCAAGATGGCGAAATACGCAACAATAACGACTGGATGTTTACCAAGTATGATGCTTTTAGCCGCCCTGTAATGACAGGTAAGTATCATGACGGAACCAATACCGGCCAGTTTGCTATGCAAACATATGTAGAAACCTATTCTACTTTGTGGGAAAGTTATGATAATACCAACCATGCTTATTCAAATAGTGCTTTCCCGAATACTGACACAAACTGTGAGATTTTCTCTGAAACCTATTACGATTCAGATGACTATGCCAGTTCATTAGGTGCTGATTATCAATATGCGCAGGTATATGCCGGCGTTGAAGAATCAACCAAAACCAAAGGTCTGATAATGGCCACCAAAACAAGGGTGCTGCTGCATAATGGATTAACAGTTGACAATGAATGGCTGCACACCGTAAATGTATATGATAAATACGGAAGGGTTATACAAACCATTGCTGATAACCACAAAGGAGGGCGTGATATTGTTTCCAACAAATACAACTTTGCAGGGGAGCTATTGGAGAGTAAGCAAGAACACACCAATTCAAACATTATTATTATTAAACAGCTTACCTACGACCGGATGAGTCGTTTAGTAAGCGAAAAAGAAAAGCTAAATACCACAGGTACCTGGGTAACCACTTCAAGCAACAAATACGATGAGCTGGGGCAGTTAATTGCCAATACCATTGGGGGCATCCAAACTGTTGACTACCAATACAACATCCGTGGCTGGATGACGCATATTAACGACCCTGCTAGCCTGGGCAGCGATCTTTTTGCCATGCAGCTATTGTACAACAATGGTAACAACAGCACTTTTAATGGCAATATTTCACAAATTGACTGGAAAAGTAAATCTTTTACAGGTTTAAAAACTTACGATTTCACCTACGATGCCTTAAACCGCTTGGATATAGCTGATTTTACCAACGATGATTACAAGGTTGAATACAATTATGACTTAAATGGAAACATTACCAGTTTAACCAGGCATGGCAAAAAGGCTGATAATACATTTGATATCATTGATAATTTAGCCTACAGCTATTCTGGAGGGGGTAACCAGCTAAGCAGTGTGCTTGATGCTGCTTCGGCCACTGATGGGTTTAGCGATAATGGTTCGGTAGGTGATTACGAATACACTTATGATGACAATGGCAATCTAAAAACAGATGGCAATAAAAACATCACCAACATTGCTTATAATTTCCTAAACCTGCCTAACCAGGTGCAAATAGCTACCGGAAGCAGTAACCAAATAAATTATATTTACGATGCTGCCGGTATAAAGCTTAGAAAAGTGGCCCAGGGGGTAACTACCGATTATATTGGCAATTTTATTTACGAAGATGATGAGTTAAAATATATTCTTAATGGCAATGGCCGCATAGTAGTAGACGGTAGCAATTACAATTACCAGTACTTTATTAAAGACCACTTGGGCAATACCCGTGTTACCTTTGATGCCAGTGGTAAAGTATTGCAGGAAGAAAGTTATTACCCCTTTGGAATGGTAATGAATGGTTACAATTTTACAACCCAAAGCCTTGTTGACAATGACACCAAAAACAAGTACCTTTACAATGGCAAGGAGTTGCAGGATGATTTAGGATTGGATTGGTATGATTATGGGGCGAGGTTCTATGATGCGCAATTAGGGAGATGGCATGCAGTTGATCCACTTGCGGAAGAACAAAATTCACATTCTCCATATCATTTTAGCTATAATAACCCTATCCGCTTTGTAGATCCTGATGGAATGAAATCTGATGATTGGTATTTTCTAAGTGATGGTACATATGTTGGTAATGATGGCAAAGGAGACAATGTTAAAGTTCTTACAGGAGATACGGAAAAGAAAGCCAAAGCAAAATTAGAATCTGGTGAACAAAATACAGCTTCTGATTATGCTGAATATAGGGAGAATAGCACATTGCTATCTAAGACTCCTTTAACTGGGAGTGCTGTAAGAAATATAATTGGCCAATTTTATGAAGGTGATAAAAATGATTTAATACCAACATCACAGAGTACGGCACCACAAATGGAAACTTCTGCAACAAAGAATATAAATGCTAATAAAAAAACAGGTGTTGTTACAAGCCCTAACAAATTTTCGATACTTATATTTAAATCAGCTTTGGGTTTTGTTAGCCCTTTATTAGATAATAAAAACAATATTGTTAGTTTATTAGTACATGAAAAACATCATTTAGATAAAGATGTTGTTTTTAAGAATGGGAAATACCAAAATAGACCTACAGGTATTGAATGGGGAGATAAAGCAATTGTTAGGCATTTAATCGGAGCATATCAAACACAACTTAAGCATCCATCATTTTCAAATACAACATCTGCGTTAAAGAAAACTTATAACGGAGCTGTGAATAATTATGTTATGGCAATTAAGAACTCAGCATTAAGAAAATCAGTTATAGAGCACTATAAAACTTGTTTAAATTACAAATTTTAAATTAAGTCTATGAAATTATTTATATCCCTACTTACTATGCTTTTGTTCTTCTCTTGTAACAATCGTATAAAAGAAAATGCAGATAAGCCTAGTGTTTTAATAGACTGGTATTTATCTCAGACGAGGCAATACAATTATAGTTCTTCATTTGCAGGGTTAAAGATTTTTGTCAAAGTTAAAAACAACACTGATTCTATTTTATATTTATCTAATGACTATGGTGAATTTCATATAAGAGAGAATAAAAATGTTCATCTTAAATTTTTAAGCTCCTCCTTTAATGATGAACTCGTTTACCCAGATTCAATAGTAATTATGGAAATTATCAAATCATACTATTGGAAGAAGAATTCACCTGCCCCTTCGAAAAAAGATTTCGATTTGGAAATATATTATAAAAGAAATAATGCAGCTTTTGACAAAAGTAGTTTCTATGAAAGGAATAAAGGTTTTGAAAGAAACGGGCTTGGTATTTCCAGAGTTGTTTTATTAGATAGTTGTGTTTTAAGAAAAACCGATGATTATGAATTTGAATGGATTGAAGACGAAATTGAACCAGAAATATAGCATCCGTTCAATTAAACCAAGGCATCTTGCCTGTATAACAAAGCCCGCTATTCCGGAGGTGGTAACCAGTTAAGCAGTGTAACTGATGCAGCTTCTGCTACTGATGGTTTTAGCGATAATAGTTCTACAAAAGATAATGAATATACTTATGATGATAACGGCAATTTAACCCTTGATTTAAATAAAAACATCGGTATTCACTATAATATGCTGAATTTGCCAACAAGGGTACAATCGTATACATATAAAAGTCAAACCATTAACTATATTTATGATGCAGCCGGTATAAAGCTACAAAAAACCTTAGGTCTGAATGGTACCACTACCGATTACATTGGCAATTTTATTTATGAAGACGATGAGTTAAAATATATTCTTACTGGTAATGGTCGAATAGTCATAGATGGAAAAAAATCTAACTATCAGTACTTTATTAAAGACCACTTGGGCAATACCCGTGTTACCTTTGATGCCAGTGGTAAAGTATTGCAGGAAGAAAGTTATTACCCCTTTGGAATGGTAATGAATGGTTTTAACTATATTGACCAAAGCCTTGTTGACAATGACACCAAAAACAAGTACCTTTACAATGGCAAAGAGTTGCAGGATGATCTGGGATTGGATTGGTATGATTACGGGGCGAGGTTCTATGATGCGCAAATCGGCAGGTGGCATGTGATTGATAATTTATCAGAGAAATTATATTCTCTATCACCATATAACTATGTTGGGAATAATCCAATAATTTTCATAGATCCTGATGGAAATATGATGGATGACATGCTTCCAGATGATTGGAGGAAAAGTTTTATTGATTATAGCAATATGTTCTCAATCAGTTCTGGTGTAAAACCACCAACAGATTACATAAATAAAAATACTGGAGAGACAACACATGTAGAAGACGGTATTGATCAAACTTTAATTGTGAGTGACCAAGATTATAATAAAATTAGAAGATTAGCTTCAAAAGATTCTTGGACTATGGATGATGCAAATGAATATTCTCATATTAGGAGCTCTGGTGAAAAACTAAACATGACAATAACTGAGTATCATGATTTGGCTGG
>JBNKJW010000307.1:0-9611 GCA_050291445.1 Bacteroidales bacterium
CCTCAAAATAGCCCGCTATTCTTTCTGCATTTTTAGCACATATCTGGTATAATTCCGAATTTCTGTGTTGAATATTTTATGTCGAACTCAGGTTATTAAAAATATGTTTTATTTTCGTTTCTAATGCAACTACCAAATTAGTATGCAAATGAAACTTAATTTAAAAGAAAAAGATTGGAAATTTAAGCTTGGCTTAATTTTAATGCTAAGTTCACTGGTGTTTTTTGCCTTGCTGGTAATTATTCCCTTGCTTGATATTGAGCGTCAAGTAAAAATAACCTATACTTCCATATCATTTGTAATTGCCGAGGTGCTTTTTTATTCAGGAGGCTTTTTGGTAGGCAAAGAGGTTTTTAAAAAGTACAAGGCCTATTTTAACCCCGTTAATTGGTTTAAAAAGAAAAAGGTTGAAACAAAAGAGGATGTGGTTTGAATAGAAAATCTAAAATCAGAATTGCAAACCAATTCCGAAGGAATTAATTGTTTATAGAAAAACCAATAGTTAAAGGCTGTACGACCACAATGGGGTCGAATCTAGATTTATACGCTCTTGCTATAAACATTTGCACCCGATGGGTTCTTCATCAAAAAAGGCCAGGATAACCTGACCTTTTATAAATTGTAATGATTCCTTTGTTATTTATTCTTTTCTAACCACTTTAAACACCCTGTCCCAACGAATATTTCCAGGGAAACTTTTTTCCTCATCCAATGAGTAAAATATCAAGACTGGCTTACCAACTATATGATCCTCAGGCACAAAGCCCCAAGCTCGCGAATCGGCTGAATTGTGTCGGTTATCACCCATCATCCAGTAATAATTCTGCTTAAAGGTGTATTTGTCAACCTGTGTTCCGTTAATGATTACTTTTCCATCTTTTTCCTGGTAATCGTTGTATTCATAAACATCAATTACCCTGCGGTATAAAATAAGGTTTTCCGGGGTTAAATCAATGGTCATTCCTTTTTTAGGGATAACGAGGGGACCAAAATTATCATTGTTCCACTTAAAAGTTGAATCATGTGGAAAAATAGACCAATCCCAAACCCCTTTTTTTATAATTTTCTTTTCTACAGACGTAACCCCTGTCATTGACTTAAATTTAGCAGCTTTCTCATCAGTAAGCGTCAAAACATATCCATCTGCTGTCTTTTCTATATCATTTTTAACACTCAGCTCCATTCTTTCAAAAGCCTTTGGGTTAATCATTTGGCCTCCATTGATAAGTTTATATCTAAATTCAATTCCCTTATATGCTTTTTGTGGTTTCCCATTTATGTAAACCCTTGTATCAATTATTTCTAACTTATCGCCAGGCAAAGCCACGCATCTTTTTACAAAGTTCTCTTTTTTATCAAGCGGTCTTACCTTTATATCATATTCTTTGTGAACAGCTTCTCGCCCTCCAAGGCCCATCATTTCAAATTCTCGTATAATCTGATAATAATCAGGATTCTCTCTGCCCACACAAATTGTGTCACCAACCGGGAAATTAAACACCACAATATCATCACGTTCTACCTCACCAAGTCCGGCAAGGCGCTTGTAATCCCATTGTAACCAGTCAAGATAAGAGCTGGCGCTTTTTGAAAACGGTAAAGTATTGTGTACCAAAGGAAAAGACAAGGGTGTAATGGGCATTTTGGGGCCATAACTTAACTTACTCACAAACAACCTGTCGCCAATTAAAAGTGTTTTTTCCAGCGAACCAGTTGGTATTGCATACAATTGAAAAATAAACACTTTAATTAATGATGAAACTACCAGGGCAAAAATAAGCGCATCGGCCCATTCTTTCCATTTTTTCTTTTTTTCACCTTTTTTTTGCCTAAGTGGGTTCCACTTTACCTTTTTTGAAATATAAATATCGAATATTATGGCAAGGCCAATTAACATCCAATAACTGCGCAACCAAATTACCCATAAAATGTATAATAAGGCAACTATAGAAAACTTGATTATTTGCTTTGTAGAAGGTTTATTTTCAATCAATTTCATGTTAAATGTATTGTATTCTTATTTTTTAATCGGCAAATATAATTAATAATAAGCTAAAAGTTGTAAGTTGCAAGTTATAAGTTATAAGTTCGTGTATATTTAATATTAGTGTATTTGTTTATTGATTCATTAGAAATATTCCAATACACAAATAAACCAGTATACCAATAAACCAAACTTCTTTATTAGTAATTTGAAATTATCCCACCAGTCATTCTTAACAAGTTATTTGAAGCACCAATCAGGTTGTAAATGGCTTCTAATTTATCAAAAGAAGCATAAATATAAGAAACCTGTATATCCCTGTAATTAAATGAGTTAATGGCTCCTGAATTAAACTTATCTTTGGCAATGTCAAGATTTAATTGCATACTTTTTACATTTTCATCAGCCACTTTGTAAAGCTGTTTACGCGCATTGTACAATTCGAGCATGGCAAGTAACTGATTGTTTAGCCCTAACTCCAAATCTTTAATTTCCAGTTCACCAATTTCTCTTTCAATTTGCGCATTTTGGATATTGCGCCTCCTGTTCCAACCATTAAAAATGGTGTAATTTAAACTTAAACCCACATAGGCTCCGTAAGAACTTGTGGTATTTGCATCACCACCATCAATTCTTAGCCTTCGGTTTAAATTGTCGGCACCAGCATTTAATGCCAAACTAGGGTATCTTGAGCTTTTTTCAAGTTTAATATTGTTTTTCAGAATATTCTGACTTAGTAACTTAAGCTTGTAGGTTTTATTATTCTCATACATGGCATCTTTTAAATCCTGAAAGATAAACTCCTGCATTTCAACCTCAAACTCATCAGTTGGTTGGTAAATAACATAGGAGGTATCAGCCATCAATTTATTGAAAGAGCGAACAGCGTTATCAAGGCTCAACTTTTGAAGAATAAAATTACTTGAATCTCTCAAAAAGGCATCTTTCACCTGCAAAACATCAAAAGTAACTGCACTTCCCAGTTCTTTTCTGGTTTTTACATAATCGAACCTGTCGCGCGATAAGTTCATTATGCCTTTCAATACCTTAAGCTTTTCTTGCTGCAAAGAAATATCATAGTACCCCAGAACTATTTCTAAAATAGTATTTTCAATTTGCACTTGCATACTTTCTTCTGATATTTTTCGCAACTCTTCAAGGTTCTTTTTTGTGGTTTGAATACCCCAGCCATTAAACAGTGTCCAGTTAAGATTAACTGCAGGTGTAAGAGTATTTGCCACAGCTGTAGTTCTGCCACTACCCACAGTAGAAGGATCATCGCTGTAGCTATTAT
The DNA here is from genome assembly GCA_050291445.1 of Bacteroidales bacterium. GTDB lineage: Bacteria > Bacteroidota > Bacteroidia > Bacteroidales > NBLH01 > NBLH01. The sequence continues at coordinate 3,279 of JBNKJW010000307.1, forward strand.
TTTGGTTGAGGCTAAAATTAATGTTTGGCAATCTTCCTGCCCTGCCCCATGCATCATTATTTGTGGCAATTTCCACATCTTTTTCTGCAATTTTTATCTGATAGTTTCGCTCCAGGCCTTTGGCAATGGCATCACTTAAACTTAATTGAATGGTATCAACAGGCACTATTGTCGTGTCTTGCTGCGAGAAGCAATCCATTGATATTAAGGCAGTTAACACGACTAAGATAAATTTATTTTTTAGATACATTTTTTTAGAAGTTATCATTTAATGCTTCGAAATTAATTATTTTTTTACTTACACCTGCCAATTATTAAACTTTACGGCAATATCCTCTAAAGTTTCAAGCAATACCGGTTCTAATTTGCTAAATTTTATTAAATCAACAGGAGCATCTCCGTTGTTGTTTTGGAGGCTTAAGTAGGTATCTCCATTAGATTGTCTTGTTGTAAGTTTTGTATCTAATGGGTATGTTTCACTTTTTATGTAGGTCTCCGGGCTACTTTTTAAAATTATTTCCCTGTTGTTTTTCCTTAATCGGAACTTTTTCAGCGACATACTCCGGTCAAGTGCTTTAACTAATAAGGCAGTTCCATACCCTCCAATAATTCCCAGCAAAACCGCTGAAATAAATTTTGAAACTTCGAATTTTGCAACCATTTCAAAAGCAGATCCAATTGCAGGAAGTAAGAATAAAGCCAGGAGAATACCCACAATAATTGCAATTCGGTCTCTTGATTTTGCCATTTTGTTGCGTTTAATAACAATTTCGTCAGGCTTTTCAAGCACTCCAATTCCCAACCAATCAAGATATTCAAGGTTTTTAATCTCTTCTGTTTCTTTTTCTATCGACAACTTTAACCCATCAATCTTATCTTGCTCAAAATCATCATTTTCGGGGTATTCTTCTAAGGTTTTCACCAGTGCTTTTTTTGCTGGTAAAACAAGTGCTTCCGATTCGCTAAGTATTCTTTTTAAATCTTTTGAATCAAGTTCTTTATATTGTACTGAATAAATATTCATAGCAATTAATTAATTATTCGTTTACTGTTGATAATTGTTGGTTCAACACTTTCCTTACGGTAAAGAAAACCAGACCACAACCACTTAATCCGTTGCTTTATGGAGGTTCTAATCAATATCAGAACAGGGAAAAACATTAATATAAACCCGGTTCCAACAAATACTCCGTAGGCCAGTGAAATAGCCATTGGTTTTAAAAACTGTGCCTGAAAACTGGTTTCCATAATTATCGGGTAAAGTCCAATTGAAGTAGTTATGGTGGTTAAAACAATGGGCCGAAATCTTGCAATTCCCGCATTATAAACAGCTTTCTCAACGGTTTGTCCTTCTTTTAAGAAAAGGTTGTACTTATCTAAAAACACAATCGCATCATTTACAATTACACCACTTAAAGCAATCATTCCCCATGCACTTAGCAATGAAACCGGAATAGCGTGCTCACGAAAAGCAGATTCAACACCATGTCCCCACATGGCGCCCAGCCAAGCCAATGGAATCATCATAATTACAATAAAACCCTGTGATGCAGACTTGAACTGAATCATAATTATTAGGATTATAATTCCAAATGCGGTACCAAAATAGAGGAGCATTTCGCCCATAGCTTCGTCGCTATCCCTTGATTGTCCCTGGTACTTAATATTAATCCCAGGAAATTTACTTTTTAATTTTGGTACCAGCTCTTTATCAATACGTTCAAGTATTGGAGGTACTGGGGCGTAAGGATCTGCCAAATCGGCATTCACCCTCACCTCTCTTGAACCATTAAAACGCCTGATGTTTACCGGGCCTCTTTTTATATTGTATTCAACCAAATCGGTTAATGGAAATTCACCTTGCAGTGTTTTTATTTTCATTTTTTCAAGTTGCCCGATGGTTTGCCTATCTTCTTTAGGAAATCTTACCCAAATTCTTAATTCATCGCGCCCACTTTGCAAACGCTGAGCTTGTCCTCCAAAAAATCCTTGCCTGATTTGATTACTGATATAGGCATGATTTAACCCAAGAAAATAAGCCTTCGGTTTTAATTTTAACAGAATTTCAGGCATCCCGGTTGCATCATTATCAGTTACATTAATTAAATCAGGATTGGCTTTTAAGCTATCTACCAGAAATTCCTTGGCGCTTTTTAGTTCTTCAAGGTTTTTGCCCAATAAACTTACAGAAACTGGTGTTCCAAACTGATTTTGTCCTCCAACACTAAATTTTTCAGCCTCTTTTACTTCACCAATTTTCTCTCTCACTTTATCGGCAATATCAAAGGTTGAAATAGGCGCATTTTCCATGTTGCGCATAAAAATCATAATATTACCAGCATGAGAGCCGTTTTCATTACCATTAAAAGCACTTCCTGTAAATTTAAACAAGGTTCTAATATAGGATGAATCATTATTTTCTTCCATTAATTCTTTATCAACCTCCCAAACTGCTGCTTCAAACCTTTTTAGGTATTCTTCGGTCTGTTTTTCTCCATCTCCGGGCTTAAAAGCAATGTCGATGTTAAACATATCAAAAGGAATGTTTGGAAAAAAGGTGGCTTTAATAAACTCACCTTTAAACAAGCCAACAGTAATTAGTATAATCCCCAATGGGACAACAGCAGCAATCCATTTCCATCTAATTACTTTTTCAAGAATTTTGCCGTATATTTTAAACTTCATATAATCAATAAAGCGATCAAACACCTTTCTAATCTTAGCTTGTTTCGATTTTGCACGCAAAATATGTGGTGTGCCAATGTGCCCGGGTAAAACCAAAAATGCCTCTAGTAAAGAAAATGCTAAACTAAAAATAACCACAAATGCCATTTCATACATAAACTCAAAAGCACCTTCAAGTAGTAATAGTGGCGAAAACGCAAGTATTGTTGTAATTACCGAAGTAAACACCGGGGTTATCACTTCAAGTGAGCCATCCAATGCGGCTTTCATGGGGGATTTTCCTCGTTCGTAGTGGACAAATATATTTTCGGCAATCACAATACCATCATCTACCAGAATACCTACAACCAGTATCATACCGAATAAAGAAACCATGTTTATTGTGATTCCGAATACAGGTGCCAGAATAAACATCCCTAAAAAAGAAGCTGGGATACCCCATGCCACCCATAAAGATAACCTGGTACTAAGAAACAATGCGAGTGCTAAAACAACTAAAATCAACCCTTGTAAACCATTAGTCAGCAACAACTGTAGCCGTTGCCCAAGGATCTCCAAAAAGTCAAAAATCACATTTAGTTTTACATCATTATGCGCCTCATTGAACTCCTTCACATAGTTATTAGTGAATTCTGCAATTTTATCAAGGTCCTCTTCGCCAAGCTTTTGAATGTTAAAAAAAGCTGCTTGCTTACCATTCATGGTAAAATCGCTTGCTACATCAGAGAATTTGAGTTTTACAACAGCTACATCTCTAATTCGAAGAAAGCTTCCATCAGGATTAGCTCTTAGAATAATTTCACCAATTTTGTTCGGGTCTACATTTCTGGACCTGGAACGAATGTACAACTCTTCCTCATCAGAACGCACCAAACCTGCTGAAATGTCCTGATTATTCATTGCAATCGCCCTTGAAATATCATCAAAGGTTAAGTGGTACCTCAAAAGATCTTCTTCGGTAGCTTCAACCGATATTTCCAGTGCTGGCCACCCCCCTACTCTAACTTGAGAAACAACACCAGAGTTTAAAAAATCTTCTTCAATCTCCTGGGCATAATTCTTTAAGGTCAACAGGTCTACATCGCCCGAGAGCCCCATCATCATTGCATTAGTTGTGGTACGCTGCTTAAATACTATTGGTTTTTCAGCAGCAGTAGGAAAAGAGGTAATTCCATCCACCGCATTTTTCACCTCCTGTAGTGTTACATCCAAATCATATTCGCCAGTTGTTTCAATGGTAACCCTGGCAAAATTTTCCGAAGAACTTGAAGTAATTTCTTTAATGCCTACAATACCCCTAACAGATTCTTCAATTCTTGTGGTAATGCCTTCTTCCATTTCTTTTGGTGAGGCACCAGGGTAAGTTACGGTTACATTAATAAAACGCGACTTAAATTCAGGAAAGAACGATTTCTTAGTGTTTAACATCGATAACCCACCAGCTACTAAAAGAACAAAAATAACAGCATTCGGGAAAAACGGATACTTGATGAAGTTTTTTACAAGGTTTTTCATTACTTGAAATTTATATGTTTTTTTTGGTTTAAAGAAGACAATAGTTAACAACTAACTTCTTAACGTTTTCTGAGAATGTAAACCTTCATGTTTTCGGCAGCATTAATTAAAGGTTCCATTACTAATTCAGTTCCTTCTTTCAAGCCAGAGAAAATCAGCGTTTTTTCATTTATTTTATGGATGATAATTTCCTCCTTTTTTAAAACGCTGTCTTGAACTGTAAAAACTTCATTGGTATTAAAAACTGCATTACGCGGAATTTCCATAGTTTCAGCCAGGCTCACACCAGGGAATTCAGCATTTAAGTACATTCCTTTAAACAAAGGATTTTTTACAGACGAGCTAAGGCTAACAAAAACAGTTATGGACTGGGTGGTGGGGTTAATAAAATTCGATTTTCTTGCCACTCTCCCAGTCCATTCGTTTTCACCGCTTTCATTAGTCACTTTTACCACATCGCCAACATTTACCCATTTTGCTTCGTATTCATTCACTGGCACTTCAAGTTCAAGTTTGTCTGTTCGTATTATGGTTGCAATTTTACTACCTGGATTGGCAACGGAGCCCGAATGAAGGTAAACATCTGAAAATGAGCCTGAAAATGGGGCAATAATGGTATATTTTCTCAACCTTTCTTCTTCACCTTTGATGGTATAATAATCACTCAGCAAGTTTTTACTTGCCAAATAAATCTTCTCTTGTTCCGATTCAACTTTAGGTAATTCCGGAAGGTTTTTATCCAACTCTATCTTTGAAAAAAATTCTTGCCAGTTCTCATAACTGTTTGGATAATCAACTTTAAAGTCGGGCAATAAATTAGCTACAGCATTTAAAAACCGACTTTTTCTGGCTTTCAGGTTTAAAACATATTCTTGATTGTAAATTCGCACAATAACTTGTCCTTGCCTAAAACTTTGTCCCTTTTTTAAAGGTATGCTTCCACGCAGTATTTTTCCTTGTACTTCTGTACTCAGGTCAAAATAATCCTGCGACTCCAGTCTGCCAGAAGCTGTAATATGAGATTCAGTTTTAGCATATTTTACCTGATAGGCTAAAACGTACTTTTTTGCAACTTCTTTAGTTTCTTTTTCAGGTTCTTCTTTCAAATTACCTAAAAGGGTCATGCCACCAAATGAAATTGCAAGAATCATAACAATGGCACTGGCAATTATAACTTTTCGTTCTTTCATTATTTACGGTTATAGTGATTTTATAATTTGTTTTTGTAAGCAAAACATTTTCAACTATCAAGCTTTATACCACGTGCATTAATTCAAAGATTATCAACAAGAAAGCATATGTTCGATGATGTTACAAACAAACAAAGTGCACGAAATCGAACAAGGCTGTTCATTATCGTACACTGTCTGTCATGGCATTTAAATGTTGTTTTTAGTTTTATGATTAACTTGTGGCTCAAAAGTACATTCGAAATAAAAATTTCGCTAATCAAAATCGATGAATGAGGAAAATTCATCGGTGAACATGTGAAAACAGTAACTGATTAGCAATTTCCTACAATTATTTGTACAAAGCAAAAGCAATCACTTTGGTACAATGAATTTATTGCAGAAAAAGTTGCATCGCTCTTTCAAAACTTACATATCCTTCTGATAATAAGAATATTACCATACTTGCATCTTTTGCCTAACCCCTTCAAATAAAATAATACCAATGGCCATTTATACATTCAGCAAAGAGATAGTGACTTTCGGTGGAATCCCTATCAAATAATCAGCAATACGCAATAGTTGTGCAGAAATTCCGGTATCCTCAGCACCCCTGACAGCCATAACATCAAGGTGAAAAAACTCCCACAGTTAGGCGTTGCGTCCTCGCAGCGTCTAATTTAAGCCAAGACATCCTGCCTGCTATTATGTGAAAATAATTATATTTGAACATGCAGCAGGTTATCATATTAAAGTATTAACAAAACTGTTTAGCGATAAATGGCCAGCGACCTTTTAGCAGTTCCGAAAGGCCCCCGCTGGCCCCATCCGCGTCAATTTAAGATAAAAGCAGGCATGAGAACCTGCTATTCTAGGTATAAGGATAAAATCCATTTGGACAATTTCGAAACAATTGTCAAGTAAAATTACTGATTTTTTTGAAAAATCGACAATCGATTCACTA